>NZ_WIVQ01000109.1:0-15102 GCF_009600545.1 Pseudomonas sp. FSL R10-1339
TTCAACGCTTTGTATATTCAATATACCATTTCAAGTTGAAGTAGCAAGAGCCAGTCTCGAAATTTTCTCCTAAAAAAACTAAAAATAATTTAGAGGAGAAAATGAATAATGTACAATTAAGACTTGAAAATACGCTAGAACTATACAAATCAAAACTTCCAGCCAAGCCATATTATGCTAACGATTATTCGTTTGGTAAAAAAATCGGCTCAATAGAAACTGCTTTAAAGTCGAACCATATTCAACCGAACTCCAAAACTCATAAATACTTTATGATATTTGATTTGGATAGTGATATGAGCGTCTTGGATTGGAGTGACAAGGGATTGCCTGCTCCACAACTGATAGTAAGAAACCAAGAAAATGGACGTTCTCACATGACGTACATACTTGAAACATCAGTCAAGAACGATGTGAGCGGTCATTTAAAGCCTATAAAGTACTTCTCTGACATAGAGCATGGTTTAGCCGTAAGAATTCAAGCAGACATGAATTATAATGGGCTTTTGACTAAAAATCCATTTCAATCAAAAGCCTATAAAGTCTTCTCGTTTGAAGATAAGCCGTATGATTTAGGCTATCTAAATGAGTTTGTAGATAAAGAGCTTGTAAAGTACCAGAAGGAAGTCAAAAAGACACAACATATTGAAGATGGTTTTGCGACTGGTAGAAATTGCGCGCTCTTTGAAAACCTGCGTATCTGGTCATATACGAACTGGCACAGATACGATGAAAATGACCTGCGTACAATGATTTTTGAACAAGCATTGATTTTTAATAAGTTTGAGTGTCCGTTAGACCATAAAGAGGTGGAAGTCATATCAGATAGTGTTTATCGCTTTATAAGCGGTAATTTCTCGATAGAGAGACTTAATGAGTTGAAGAGTAATAGAGCGAAACAATCAAGACAGAAAAGCAAAGGGAATGTGATTTATACGGGAGAGAAGCCTTGGGAGAAAGAACAAATTCCATCATCGACTTATTATTACAGAAAAAACAATGGTATAAACATGGGCCGACCGGTAACTTCAAAGGAAAAGCCCTGGGTTAAACTGGGTATCGGAAGAACTAAATGGTACGAACTTGGCAAGCCTAGTTTTATCTAACGCGGACAAAAGTTGGAATTTAACTATATCAGGGATAATAGCCCGTAGGGGAAGTTTTCTTGGCAGGGAGTTCTGCACACACACCAATAATTTTCGGAAAACCAAAAAGCCCATTAAAGGGCTATGTAGCATATTAGTTACGAAACAGCCTAATCAATATCTTTAAAGGCCTCCTTGGCTTTCATTACAGCAATAATTTGCTTTATTTTGCTTTGACTCTCCCCTAAAATTTCAGCCATTTCCTTATGGTCCTTATCTTGGGATAGCATTTCTTCTACTCGTTTAGGGAGAATTTCTATTTTATAAACAGAGGCCGACTCTCTGGCGATTTTACCTAAATCATAGTCTGATATTTCAGCATCTAAAACTTTAGACGCCAAGCTTTTTCTTTCTCCAATATTATTTGCAAGATAAAAATCCTCATGCAATGCAAGTTTTTTAGAAAACCCATTAATCTCCTCATCGGTCAGATAGACTGGTTCGATATAAGCACTATCCCAATCATCGTCCTCTCCATCATCATCCTGCACTGGCTCGATTGAGCAAATCGCTCTCAACTTTGAGTTCTTTGTATATTTAACGCGAACCAATGACTCGTTGAATATTAAGTGCACTACTACTGCAATATATTTACCCGCACACTTTTCCTGAAACTCTTTTACATCTACTTCTTTGCCAACGTTTTCTGCATGCCCAATTAAAAAGTCGAAAAGAACACCTTCCGAATAGTTTAGTGTTCCCTCATGACACTCCATCGCGACAAATGAAGGTCTATTTACGGACATCCATTCTAGGAATGGCATATCAAGCTCTGCGTCAACTGTCACCAGCTTGCGAGTATTAGAAACAACACCTTTGGCAAATGGAATACTCTGCTTTACGCAGTACTCTTTAACTTCTTTCGTGAAACTAATTAACCCATCAATTTCAGCAGAAATATCACATTCTAATATTTCTTTCAGCATGGATTCTAGGACTTCGCTCATTCCAGCACCTGTAATTACCTAAAAATGTATCGCCATTAAAGTTAAGCTGCGCCCAAACCCTAGTTACGACCTTAATCTTTAACGTAAGGTATAATTTGCGCTATTCCACTTATTTCCGTTTTATTCAAACACTTCTCTATCAACCCCTTCGAACCAGAAACCCGAAGTTGAATTTTTTCTGCACTAGCTAATACCTTAACAACTTCTCGATTTACTTGAAAGTACACATTCTCTGTTACACCATAACTCCCTACATCTGTGCTAGCCCCAGGAATTCCTTTTAGCTTCATCGGCACGCCGTCAACTAATAAATCGAGACCTTGTTTGGCATCTAGAAATTTCCAACTGGGGCCAATGTACTCAATATTCAATGCATTTGTGTCACCAGTACCTAAAAAACCTATTTCTACGGAGTAATAAAAAGCGGAATCTCCGGGACAATTCGCGGGATATATCCCACTAAGCCTGTATTGCTGTACCTTGGTATACGGGTCTATTTTGGTAATAAATAGAGGTTGTTGTGTTGCACAACCACACAAAATCGCAGCCCCTAAGAGCACCATTAGGTTTTTCATCATTAGTTCTCACGACACCTAAGTTAAACCGAACCGTTGATTTCACTTACCTCTTTGCTCAGTTGCTTGACAACGATGCTCAGTAGTTCTGGAAAACTCGAATCATAGAAACGAGCTTCGGTTCTGATTGATGGCCCCATCGAGAGCTTATTGACTCCAAACTTCTGTCCCTCCTCGGTCAACTTGCGAAATGACTTGATTTCACCAGACCCAGTTGAACTTTCATACTCGAAATTTTCAGCATGGCCTACTTTAAGCAATGCGTTCATGATCGTGATTGCGTCAAGCGACACACAGTGTTGAGCAATCAATGCTTTCAGAGATTTGGTTTGAGTGCCCACAGTGTCTTCCTTTGATGAGTGGCTAATTGCCTTCATCATCGCCAGAGCACCGCTTTAAAGCAAGGGAATACATCGAAGGCGAACGCCGTAGCGTGGACCAATCAAATAAAGGCGCAGAGAGGCCAAAGGCGAGCAATTTGTGACTGGAAGGAGGGACAAAAGCGCTTCGGTTTTTTTCAGGCAAAAAAATAGCGACTCATAACAGGGGCAAAATTTGATGGTCCAAATTTTGCTACAAAATCCTGCTACAAATCGCTATTTTCAAAATCCTTCAAACCATTGATTTGTAAGGACTTTTAGAATGTGGCGGTGAAGGAGAGATTCGAACTCTCGATACAATTTCTTGTATACACACTTTCCAGGCGTGCTCCTTAAGCCACTCGGACACTTCACCGTATCTCTTCAAACAAGTTCTGTCTGTCGAGGCGCGCTAATGTAGTCGAAAGCTTTCGATATGACAAATGTTTTTTTCAGAATTTTCATGTGCTTACGAAAATAGTCCTTTTGGCGGTATGCCACGGGGGGGCGTTTCTGCCAAATTCCGGCACCGCAGCTTTGCCCGTTCAGGCAAAAACCCTGCTCCGCTGCCCTCTATATAGAAGGTGCAGGCCAATTGCATGACTCACCGGTCAGTCATGGCCCTTTACCTGGGCCACGGGGCTGGGTAACGTCTGCCCCACTTCATAACAAGGATTTGCGCCATGAGTGACTTGATTGCCTATCACCTGGAAGACGGTATCGCCACGCTGACCTTGAGCAATGGCAAGGTCAATGCCATCTCCCCGGATGTGATCACTGCGTTTAATGCCGCACTGGACCAGGCCGAGCAGGATCGCGCTGTAGTCATCATTACCGGGCAACCAGGCATTCTCTCTGGCGGCTATGACTTGAAGGTGATGACCGCCAGCCCCGAGCAAGCCATTGAGCTGGTCAGGCAGGGCTCGACCCTCGCTCGTCGCCTGTTGGCGCATCCGTTCCCGGTGGTGATTGCCTGTTCCGGCCACGCGGTGGCCAAGGGCGCATTTCTGCTGTTGTCGGTGGATTACCGTATCGGCGTGGAAGGCCCGTTCAGCATCGGCCTGAACGAAGTGCAGATAGGCATGACCATGCACCATGCCGGTATTGAGCTGGCCCGCGACCGGCTGCGCAAATCGGCATTCCACCGCTCGGTTATCAACGGTGAGATGTTCACCCCGCTCACCGCAGTTGACGCAGGCTTCCTCGACAAGGTGGTCAAGCCTGATGAGCTGCAAGCCGCAGCCCTGGAAGCCGCCCGCCAGTTGAAGAAGATCAATATGAGGGCCCACAGGAACACCAAGCTCAAGGTGCGCAAGGAGCTGCTGGAAACGCTGGACAAGGCAATTGAAGAAGACCAGCACCACCCGCTCTGACCCTCCCCCCCTGAAATACCGGTCCCGACCGCAACCTGCGGTCGGGATTGTGCCTGCCTGACGTCCCCCTGCAATCATTCTCAAACTGCTCTGGCCCGCCTCTTACAAAGCTCGTTGAAACAAATGCTAAAACTTCAGCTATCTCCTACTTGTATCGGGGTAATTGCTGAAGACAGTGCACATCCGTACACTGCGCCGACTTTTGTTTTGGCGAGCCTGTAAATGCTACTTTCGATGCGTATGTTGTTGATGTGTCTGCATTTTATGCTTGCAGGCGTACTGGGTGTAATACTGGGCATGTGCCGTCCCTTCAATCCGGACAACAGCCGCCTGTGCGCGCGCCTGTATGCCTGGCCGTCCCGCTGGATCCTGGGCTACAGACTCAAGGCCGAGGTCGGACCGTTGATGGACAAGCCGCAAAGCTGTGTGGTGATTGCCAATCATCAGTCCAACTACGACCTGTTTATATTCGGCAACGTGGTACCGCGCCGCACTGTGTGCATCGGCAAAAAAAGCCTTAAGTGGGTGCCTCTGTTCGGCCAGCTGTTCTGGTTGGCGGGCAACGTGCTGATCGATCGGGGCAATGCCCAGAAAGCCCGCAAGTCGATGCTGACGACTACCCGCACCCTGCAAGAGAAAGACACGTCCATCTGGGTATTCCCGGAAGGCACGCGCAATTTCGGCAAAACCCTGCTGCCTTTCAAGAAGGGCGCATTCCAGATGGCAATCACTGCCGGGGTGCCGATCGTACCGGTGTGCGTTAGCACTTATAGCCAGCACCTGCAGCTCAACCGCTGGCACAGTGCCGATATCCAGATCCGTTCACTGCCTGCCATCCCGACAGCCGGCCTGACCCTGAATGACATCCCGCAGTTGATGGAACAGTGCCACGAGCAGATGCGTGAATGCATTGAAGCCATGGACCGGGAACTGCTGAGCCAGAAAAACATTCACTTGCCACCCCTGTCCAAGGGCAACTCGACAGTATCCAACCCGAACCACTGAACCTTTGTCGTCTCAAAGTGGCCAATAGCACGCTAAGCTGCATCTTCGTGCCATAACCCTTTGAAGAAGAAGCGATTAGAACTATGGGGAGAGTTGTTGCTGCTGCGGTTTATAACGCAGGCAAGAAAGTCACCAATATCACGCTGGACGAAGGCATTGAGTGGGCGAAAAAGCCTGGTCACTTCGTCTGGATTGGTCTTGAGCAACCCGACGCGCAAGAGCTGGCCAACTTGCAACGCCAGTTCAACCTGCATGAACTGGCCATCGAAGACGCCCTTGAGCAACACAGCCGTCCCAAGCTCGAGACCTTTGGCGATGCGCTGTTTATCGTGATCTATTCTCCGGTTCGCCATGAAGGCAAACTGGAGTTTGTCGAAACCCATATCTTTGCCGGCAACGGCTATATCATCACCAGCCGCAATGGCCATTCAGCCTCTTACAAATCCGTACGCCAGCGTTGCGAAGCACGGCCGCTGCTGCTGGAGCATGGTGAAGACTTTGTGCTGTATGCCCTGCTCGACTTCGTTACCGAGAGTTATCAGCCTGTCAGCGAAGCCATCCATGCCGAAATCGAGCAGCTCGAACAAAGCATCATGGGCAATGCCCTGAATGAGGCGGACATCGTCCACCTGCATGGCCTGCGCCGCGATGTACTGCGTCTGCGCCGCTATGTGGCGCCCATGGTGGAGATCAGCGAAGAACTGCAGCGCCTGACCTTCCCCTTTATCGACAAGAACATGCGTCCTTATTTTCGTGATGTGCAGATTCACGTCACGCGGCAGATGGAAGATCTCACCAACCTGCGCGATGCCGCTACCCAGACCATTGAGATCGTTGTGCTACTGGAGTCTTCACGCCAGAGCAATGTACAGCGCAAGTTCGCCGCCTGGGCGGCCATCCTGGCGTTCCCCACTGCCGTGGCGGGGATTTACGGGATGAACTTCCAGAACATGCCGGAATTGACCTGGCACTACGGCTATTTCGGTGTGCTGGGGTTTATTGCGGTGGGCGTCACCGGCCTGTGGACCAGCTTCAAACGGTCTGGCTGGCTCTAACCCTCTCACCCTGTGGGAGCGGGCTTGCTCGCGATTCAGACAGCGCGATTGTTCAGCCAAACCGCATCGTTCCAATCGCGAGCAAGCCCGCTCCCACCTATATCGAGCCGGATATCAGGCGATCTGCGGCTTGTGCGACACAAAACGCATCATCCACTCGGCAACGGTGCGGCCATGATGATCCTGGCCCAGGCTGGCGATACCGCTGCTGTAGACCTGCTCGCCCAGATGTTCCTGGCGCAGGTCAAGCAAGGCCCGCGAATAGTCGTGGATAAACTCGGGGTGGCCCTGGAAGCACAGCACCTGATCATTGATGTGGTAGGCGGCAAACGGGCAGAAATCACTGGAAGCAATGACCGTGGCGTTCTCCGGCAAGGCCGTAACCTGGTCCTGATGGCTGATCAACAGCGTCAAGTCCTCGACCACCGGGTTCATCCACGGTGCCTTGGCAGCCAGTTTGTACTGGTGGGTGCCCACGCCCCAGCCTTGAGTGGCGCGCTCGCTCTTGCCACCCAGCAGCAGCGCCAGTAATTGATGGCCAAAGCAAACGCCCAGCAACTTGTCACCGCGCTCGTAGCGGGTCAACAAGTAGGTTTTGAGGGTTTGAATCCACGGATCGGTGCCAAATGAGTCCGCCTTGCTGCCGGTAACTAGGTAAGCATCGAACGTCTGGTCATCAGACGGATATTCGCCATGCATGACATTGAAAACAGTGAACTGTGCCGCGATTGGCTGCGTGGAGAACAGGCGCACAAACATTTGCCCGTAGCCCTGATATCGGTCAACAAACTCTGGACGCAGAATGTCGGTTTCCAGAATGCAGATGCGTAGCGACATAAAAGTACCTGGCACGATAAAGGCGAAAGTAATGATGACAACAGATCCGAGCCTGCCCTGAAAGGGTATTTGATGGCAAGTACTGAACGTAGTAATCGCCCTGCAACCCCTGAAAACGGGGGCCTTTTGTAGGACAAAACAGGGCTGCACTGCACTCCCTGACGAACGGTAGGGGGCTAAGAATATGGACACCAAACGGGCCCGTTGCGTCTAGATACGGGTCGGCAGGTCAGGGGTAAAAGATTTAATAGCGTTTTAGAAACTTACTGCACTTGGATGATGTTAAAGGGTTCTAAGCCATGTCTTATGGGGGCTCTAAGGTTAACCCTGTTGCCAGGGCCGCTTTCTTTTCGAGGCATTAATCTCTTGGCGCAGGCATTGTCGTTCAGGAAAAACAAAAAAAGGCAGATAGCCATGTTCAAACATACGAAAGTACGTCAAGCCGGTCTTATCCTCTTTGCTACCACCTTGCTGCTGATCTTGCCGAACCTGACAAAGGTTATCGGTTAGACATGCCAATATGCCGAAGACGTGCGCCCCTGCGCGTCTTCGCGGGCTAAAGTTGCTGGCTATAAAACAGAACGGCCGGCCCTGAGGCCAGCCGAGAAACGATCAAACACCTTTCAATTGAGCAGGCCACGCACCTCCTGCTTCACGCCCCAACCTTCGATAATTCCTCCCAGCGGCACGACTACTGCTTCAAAGTCCTGCTCGAAATCGCCGATGCCCCCATAGGTGGCATACATCACCTTACTCAACTCCAGATGCCATGCACCGTCATCTCGCACATTGATCTGCGCATTCAGGGACTCACCACAAAATTTTTGTGCAGCTCTGCGCGCCCGCTCCTCGTCCGGGAAGATCGCGTAAAACTCGATGGGATGGATACGTGAAAAATCAAAACCGCCTTCTTTCATGCGGCGCAGCACATAGCTGCTGAGGTCTTCTTGATGGGCTGTGCTCATGAAACGTCCTCCTCGCAATGGATAGACATTCAGCGCTCCCCTTCGGCAACAGTCGGGCCGTGACAAGGGAAGAAATAAGCATGTAGCAAACAAGATCAGAGCCAGTCGATTACTTCGCTGGTCTGGTTGCAGAGTAGCTCCAGGGTGCGGGATCTGCCAAGGGGGCAAGCCATGAATTTCAACAGGTTTTTTCGTTTGTCGGAAAAAACCGCGCCCGGTACCCGGACAGATGCGCTGTCCAGGACCCGGCTTGCGCTGCTGTGAGTTACGGCTTTTCAGCGCGCTCTTTCAGCCCTTTGAGGGTATTGAAAGGCGCATCGACCACAAACTTGTTGGCCAACCAGGAAGGCACGCTGCCGCCCGGCTCGGTGTGTACCTGATAGGTCACTTCGGTCAGGTTGTCACCTTTGGGCACCAGCTTCCAGAAGCCGTTGACCTGGGCAACCCGTACAAAGCCCTTTTCTTCCGGGATATAGGTCGGCAGGCCTTTGAGCGTGCGGGTCAGGCTGCCATCTGCGCCTTGGGTAGACG
This sequence comes from Pseudomonas sp. FSL R10-1339, assembly GCF_009600545.1. Taxonomy (NCBI): domain Bacteria; kingdom Pseudomonadati; phylum Pseudomonadota; class Gammaproteobacteria; order Pseudomonadales; family Pseudomonadaceae; genus Pseudomonas; species Pseudomonas sp. FSL R10-1339. Next base: position 8,793 of record NZ_WIVQ01000109.1, read on the forward strand.
TTACCAGCAGCACCGAATCTCTCGGGGTAACCGGCCACGGTGTTTTGAACTGGGTGTAAGTCCAGCTCTGGTCGCCCTCATGCTTGAGCAGCTTTTGCGACTGGCACTCATGGATCCAGGCACAAGCGCTGGCCACGTCTTCCTGCAACTTGCTGATTTTGGCCAGTGGCGCCTTGATGGTCGTCACGCCCTGGTACGCCTTGTACTGGGAGCCGGCCACCTCACTCAGCGACACCTTGATGCCGTCCTGATCCTTGGCAACCTTCCAGTCTTCAGCCTGAGCCACACCCGCCAGCAGAGCGCTCAAACCACAGATCAATGCCACTTTATGCAACGAACCCATTGTCTTGTTCCTTATTGTTGAAGGTTTGTTCACTGGACACGAACACACTATGCAGCGGTCACCTGCTCCCACCAGCCAATCAGGTTGATGGCCTCTTCCCGATTGCTGCCGCACACCTCGATATCTGCCTTGAAATCACCACACACCGCAGGGCGTTGCGGCTGGCCGAATAAACCGCACAAGTAGTCGACAGAAAGATGCAGGCAGCGTTCCCCGGCAGGCTTGCCATTGGGCATACCGGGCAGCGGTGTACTGATGGAAGGGGCTATGCAGCATGCGCCACAGCCTTCACGGCAATTCATGACGTCAGCTCCTCGTTCGGGGCAAAGTGTGTTGATGACAAGGGATAGTACTCGCTGGAACAGGTGTTTGAAATTGACCGTTCAGCAGAATGTGCCGATAAATGACGGTGACTGATCAGTCAGTTTAGAAGGCTGTTTTACAGCGCTCGACACTTATTGTTTGAACTCGAAATCCAGTGCCGCACCTTCGATTTCATTGTGTCGATATTCATTGCGCAATTGCAGGTCCATTTCATTACTGAGCAAACGCCCATTGAGCTGAAAAGGACTTTCTTCGACAGACTTTTCGCCAAACATATTGGGCAGTAACGGTTTGTGCGCAGGCATGGCTACCGTGCCCAAGGGCCGCAGTTGCTTGACCATCTCGGGCGGCAGGCGCAGGTCGAGCTTGGCAGCAGGCAAGGGCTTTTTGGCGATTTCATGGGCCGACCGGGATTTTGTGGCGATTGGCTTACGCTTTTTGACCGGCGCTTTTTCTCGCTGGCGGCAGGTTTTGCCGATGAATGGACAGATTGCGTCTGCGCAGAAGTGGATGCGGGGAGCACCGGATCTGCTGTTGCAACGACTGCATTGAGCGCACTCAAAACACCCATCAACACAAGACTCGCACAATATGTCGCTTTCATAACTCCCACAGCTTTAACGGTTCAGGTGCGTATGCTCGCGCTTTACGCACAGGGGAACAAGGTAATTATAGTCAAAATGCCATACCGGCTATTGCCGAGCCACCATATAGACCTGCAGTTTCCTGGCAGAGCTGGTTGGCAAGCATGCCAAGCGTCATCAGGGCCCGCTCGGCTTCCCGATTCCAGGGCGTGCCGCAGTTTAACCGGATGCAATGATTGAACTGCTCGGTGTTACTGAAAATCAGCCCCGGCGCAATACTGATGCCTTGTTGCAGCGCCCGCACATGCAGCTCCTGGGTATTGACCCGGCCCGGCAAACTGACCCACAGGATAAAACCACCGCTGGGGCGGGACATCTGCGTCCCTTCCGGGAAATGCTGTTGCACTGCCAGCTGAAAAGCACTGAGGTTTTTTCTGTATTCCTGGCGGATATAGCGTAAATGGCGGTCGTAACCGCCATTTTCAAGGTAAGCCGCCACCCCCATTTGGGTCACGCTGCAGGCCGAATGGGTGGTAAAGGTTTGCAGGCGCTGGATTTCCTGCTGAAACTTGCCCGCAATCATCCAGCCGATTCGCACACCGGGTGACAGGGTTTTGGAAAAGCTCGAACAGTAGATCACCCGATCCAGGCGATCAAAGGCCTTCAAGGCCTTGGTGCGCCCGACCTCGAACATCAGTTCGCCATAGATATCATCTTCCACAATCTGGATATCAAAGTCCGAGGCCAGGCGTAGCAGCTGCTTTTGCCGCTCTTCAGGCATGGTCCCACCCAGGGGGTTGCTCAGGCGCGTGGTCAGCACCAATGCCTTGATCGACCATTGGTTGGCGGCCAGTTGCAGGGCTTCAAGGCTCATGCCGGTGGCCGGATCACTGGGGATTTCAATGACTTTCAAACCCAGCAGGTCAGCCAGTTGCAACAAGCCGTAGTACGTTGGCGACTCCGCCGCGATCAGGTCTCCGGGGCGGGTCAGCACCCGTAATGACATTTGCAGGGCATCGACACAGCCGTGGGTGATGATCACTTCAGACGGATCGACCACCACGCCAGCATCGCGCATGCGTATTGCCACCTGGCGGCGCAGGGGTTCGAAGCCGGGGCTGAACATATAGCTGAACGCCCGCGGGCTGTGAAAGCGGGTGACCTTGGCCAGTTGCTGGTGCAAAGCGCGTACAGGCAGGTAATCGACACTGGGCACCGCCGCTCCCAGCGGGAACACACCTTCGCGGCGGGACTCGACCAGGACTTGCTGGATAATGCTGCTGCGGGTGACCAGCCCCGGACGCTCGACACGGGCGATATCCGGAGTGGGTGCGGTAAGTGCCGGGGTCTGGTGCACATAATATCCGGACTGCGGCCGTGCCCGGATCAACCCCTGGTCTTCAAGATTGGCGTAGGCCTGCAACACCGTGGCATGACTGACGTTGAGCTGCGAGCTCATCTTGCGCACCGAAGGCACACGCTCGCCCGGCTGATAAACGCCACGCCGGATATCTTCAGCCAGCTGCTGAGCGATACGTTGGTAAAGCAAAAGGTTGGTCATGGCGCTGCACTCGATGTTCAGGCTTTGTTTTTATGGGGAACAATACCGGAACAGTTTAGAAGTGTACGGGCACAGTTGTCACTTATCTAAGCCGTACAGCGCGAGTGCGGGGGTAACTGTATGGGTGCGGACAATGCAGCTGTGGGAGCGAGATTTGCCCGCGATGGCAGCACCGCGGTACGCCTGGCACACCGAGCCGCTCCAATCGCGAGCAAGCCCGCTCCCACAGTCCAGGCAAATCCCGGTTTTAGCGAGCGGCGCCCAACTGGCCTTTTTCGTCCGAGAAGACGATTTCAACACGACGGTTCTGGGCCCGGCCGCGCTCACTGGCGTTCACATCCACCGGGTACTGGTCGCCATAACCTTCCACCTGGATGCGTTTCTCGTCGATACCCAGGTCGATCAGCACATCCGCCACTGCCTGGGCACGGGCCATGGACAGCTTGAGGTTATCCTCCGTGCCGCCCGTGCTGTCGGTGTAACCCTCAATCCGCACAATGCGCTTGGGGTTGAGTTGCAGAAACTGCACCAGTTTGAGAACCGTGCGGTTGGCCGAATTTTTCAAATCGGCTTCGCCTGTATCAAACAACACGTCACCCAGGGTCATGACCAGGCCACGATCGGTCTGGGTCGTGGCCAGGCTGACGATTTGCTCTTCCAGCCATTGGCCCTGCTGCTGAACGCTTAACAGCTTGGCCTCCCGCAAGGCCAGTTGCAGTCGCTGACGCTCCAGCTCGAGCTTGGCCGCGCGCTCTTCATTCAGCACCTGCTGGGTGTGCTCACGGGCGATTTCGCTGTAACGCTGGCTCAAGTAGGCGTAATGCGCAACGTCATCACCGCTGCCCCAATAGCTGGACAACCGGTCAGCACGCGCCAGGGACTCACCGGAGCGGATCACGTCCTTGGGAGCGATGCGCAATACATTGGTATCTTCCTTGACGGCCTGGAAGTCGGTACCGGCCTGCTGCAAGGCCTGCTGGCTGTTGTGATGGCCGGTGCAACCGCTCAGGCCGATAGCCAGCGCCCCCATGTAAGCTGCGGACTTGAGGCTCATTGCGCCTCCGCCAGTTGTTTGCGCAAGCGCGCGATACGGGTATTGAGCACGTTCAATTGTTCCTGGCTTTTTTGCGTCAGCACACGAGCTTCAGCCAAGCGGGCGTCAAGCTCCGCCTGTTCGGCCTGCATGCGCGCGTCCTTGTAAGATTCATCTGCCATATCGGCCAGCGCTTGGGCCAACTTGTCTTCGGCTTGTTTAAGCTCGGCCAGGTCATCGGCTTTTGCACCCACCGCCTTGGCTTGCTCCAGGGCCTGCTCGGTCAAACGCAATTGTTCATTCGGCGCAGGATCGGCTGCACACCCCGCCAGAGCCACAACGGCCAGGGCAGCGAAAAGAGGTCGAATTGTCACTAGGGATTCCTACTGTTTTGGGGCGCTGAGCGGTTGTTGCAGCTGGGTTTTCCACCGCTCCAGATTGCGTTGCACTACCGCCTCGGTCAGGCCGGAGGCGGGCAATTCTGTCATCTTTTTGGCGAGCTGTCCGCGCAACCACGGCTCATTACAGGCTGAGTCATGGGAAACAGCCAAAAACAGCCCTGGCTGATCGACAGGTTGCGGATGTGCCAGCAAATCATCGGCGATGCCCAGGGTTTGCGCAGTGACCATACCGGCATAACGACCGGCCAGTACATACTCGGCCTGCCCCAGCAGCAGCTTCTGAAAAGCCTGGGTCAACCCGGGCTGGGGCTCCAGGGTCAGTTGATGACGGGCAAACTCATTGAAGGTTTCGCTTAAACGGGCCTTTTCCGAGACCGCGCCCTTGTGCCCATGCAAGTCTGCGGGCGTTTCGTAGATCAGGGGAGAATCTTTGCGCGTCCACACCAGATAATCGTTGCGCACCAGCGGCGGGTGGATGTAATCGAAGGAAGAAAGCCCGGCCACGGTCAGCGGAGCATCGAGCAGCAAGTCCATGCGTCCGGTACGAACCTCGTCATGGGCCTGGGCACGCTTGCCGCCATAGAGCACTTCAACCTTGATCCCCAGCTCGTGGCCAGCCTGCTGGATCAGGTCGGCACTGGCGCCGATCAAATGGGCAGGGTCGGCCGGATCACGCCACAGGTAAGGCGGGGCATCGGGGCTGCCGGTGACGATCAGGCGTTCGCATTTGCCCGCCGCCTCGGACAGCAATGGCAAAAACACCAACCCTGCCAGCAGCCTGCTGATCTGACGCATATCCATACCCTACACTCCCTCCACACAATTGACAGGCATTAAAAAGCCCGGTTACCCGGGCTGTGAAAACAGGCAGGACACTGAGTGCCCTACCCTTCCCCACGCCCCGGTAACCGGGCCCTTTATAAGTGAAGCAACTGGATTAAACCAGTTTCTCCAGCTCAGGCACAGCTTCGAACAAGTCCGCTACCAGGCCGTAATCGGCCACCTGGAAGATCGGTGCTTCTTCGTCCTTGTTGATCGCAACGATCACCTTGGAATCTTTCATCCCGGCCAGATGCTGGATCGCGCCGGAAATACCGACCGCAATGTACAGCTGTGGCGCAACGATTTTACCGGTCTGGCCAACCTGCATGTCGTTGGGTACGAAGCCTGCGTCCACAGCGGCGCGGGATGCGCCAACAGCAGCGCCCAACTTGTCAGCCAGGGTGTACAGCAGCTTGAAGTTGTCACCGTTCTGCATGCCACGGCCGCCAGAAACCACAACCTTGGCTGCGGTCAGCTCAGGACGGTCCGACTTGGCCAGCTCTTCGCCAACAAACGACGAAGTGCCTGCATCGTGAACCGCTGCAACCGCTTCAACCGCTGCCGAACCACCTTGCGCAGCAACCGGGTCGAAACCGGTGGCGCGTACGGTGATCACTTTGACCGGCGCAGTGGACTGTACGGTGGCAATGGCGTTACCGGCGTAAATCGGACGAGTGAAGGTGTCGGCGCTAACCACCGAAATGATCTCGGAGATCTGATCAACGTCCAGTTGCGCAGCAACGCGCGGCAGGATGTTTTTGCCGTTGGAAGTAGCTGCAGCCAGGATATGGCTGTAGCCAGCGCCCAGCTCTGCAACCAATGGCGCAACGTTTTCAGGCAACTGATGGGCGTAGGCCGCGTTATCAGCAACCAGAACTTTGGCCACACCAGCGATCTGCGCAGCTGCTTCGGCTACAGCGCCAATGCCCTGGCCTGCAACCAGAACGTGGATGTCGCCACCGATTTTGGCGGCAGCGGCAACGGTGTTCAGCGTGGCCGGAGCCAGTGCCTTGCCGTCGTGTTCTGCGATTACCAAGATAGTCATGATTAGATTACCTTCGCTTCGTTTTTCAGTTTCTCGACCAGTTCAGCCACCGACTTGACCTTGATACCCGCGCTGCGTGCAGCCGGGGCTTCCACTTTCAGGGTCTTGTTGGTCGAAGCAGTCGAAACACCCAACGCGTCTGGCGTCAGTACTTCAAGCGGCTTTTTCTTGGCTTTCATGATGTTTGGCAGGGACGC
>NZ_WIVQ01000010.1:0-85033 GCF_009600545.1 Pseudomonas sp. FSL R10-1339
GTGCCAGCCGGGCCAGGGCGGCCTCATCCAGGGCGGGCAACACCTGCAAGGGCGGGCTGAACAGGCTGGTTTCCGAGAGCAGGGCCTGGCCACGGGCGCTGCGCAAATCGTTGAGCAACGGCAACACCACCAGGGGCCAGTCGCGCCGGGCACTGTGGACGCGGTCCAGATACAACGGCAATTGGCTGAACGCTTGCTGCAGCAGGCGCAGGGCTTCATCGAGCTGGCTGACGCGGCCCTCCTGCAGGGCAATCACCAGTTGCTCCATCTCTTCGGCCAGCAAAGCCGCGCCATAGAATTCCACCATCAGCAAACTGCCATGCACCTGATGAATGCAATCCAGGCACTGTTCCAGCACGTCGGCGGCTGGCCGCTGGGCATAGGCGTCCAGCGCCACTCGGGCCTGTTTCAGGGTATGGGCAATTTCGCCTTTGACCCATTCAAGGGCCACATAGTCGTGCCGGTCAACCATAACGACTCCAGTCAGAATTGCAGCGCATTACTGTGGCTCATGGTCTTTGGACGGAGCAGGCAAAGTAAAACCGGACACCGAGCGCCGCAGCTGGCTGGCCATTTTGGCCAGATTGCCGATGCTTTCGGCGGTCGCCGTGGAGCCGGACGAGGTCTGATTGGTGATTTGCTGAATAACACTCATGGTCAGGGAAATCTGCGCCGCCGAAGTGGTCTGCTTTTGTGCGGCATTGGAAATACTTTGAATCAGGTCTGCCAGGTTTTGCGACACCCCTTCGATCTCTTCCAGCGCCACGCCAGCGTCATGGGCCAGACGGGCACCGCGCACCACTTCGGTAGTGGTTTGCTCCATCGAAATCACGGCCTCGTTGGTATCGGCCTGAATGGCCCGCACCAGGGTTTCGATTTGCCGCGTCGCCGCCGATGAGCGCTCGGCCAGGCGCTGCACTTCGTCGGCCACCACGGCAAAGCCGCGCCCGGCATCACCGGCCATCGAGGCCTGAATGGCAGCGTTGAGCGCCAAAATATTGGTCTGATCGGCAATATCATCAATCAGGCTGACGATATCGCCGATTTCCTGTGAGGACTCGCCAAGACGCTTGATTCGCTTGGCGGTGTCCTGGATCTGATCGCGAATATTGTCCATGCCGCGGATGGTGTTATGAACCACTTCATTGCCCTTGTTGGCAATCGCTACGGAACGCTCGGCAACCGCCGAAGATTCGGAAGCGTTGGCCGATACCTCGTCGATCGAATGGGCCATTTCCTGGATCGCCCCGGAGGCCTCGGCAATCTGCTGGGCCTGATGCTCGGAAGCTTCGGCAAGCTGCATGGCGGTGGCCTGGGTTTCCTGTACCGCTGCCGCCACCTGGCCTGCTGTCAGGTTGATGGTGGCCACCAGTTCACGCAGCTGGTCGATGGAGTAATTGATCGAGTCGGCGATGGCACCGGTGAAATCTTCGGTCACCGAGGCGGTCACCGTCAGGTCGCCGTCCGCCAGATCGGCAATCTCGTCAAGCAAGCGCATGATCGCGTTCTGGTTTCGCTCGTTCTTTTCCGCCGTCTCGCGCAATTGGCGATTGGTTTCGCGCACCATCACCAGGCCGATCAAGATAATCGATGCCAGTGCCAGCAAGCCCAGAACATAACCGCCGATGATATCCAGCGAGCGCCCGTTGGCGAGGTTTTCAAAACCATTGGCCAGGGTCGAGGCTTCATCGAGGAGGGTTTGCGACAGGCTGAAAATGTTGTTTGCCGCTTCGCGCACATGGAACAGTTGCGGCGAGGTTTCAAGGATTTCATCCACCGTACCGGACACAAACTGGAACAGCTCGGAAATCTCCTGCAAGCGGGCGCGGGCATCCTTGTCTTCAACCTGGGTAATTCTCATCCCTTCATTGCCTTCGAGCATGCCGTTGAGCACCAGCCCGAAGCGGTTGGCATCACGGCCAAAGGCACCGGCGGCCTGGGCAGCGTTTTCGTCACCGGCCAGCACGGTATTGACCGCACCCAGAATACGCTCGGCCAACAAGGACTGGCGCTGGGCCAGCGCCACCTGGCTGGCTGGGGCGCCACGTTGCAAAAGGATTTCGACGACTTTTTCGTATTCGACCTGCAACTGCGGCACGGTCTCGGCCAGGGTTGCAGCCACCTGATGCAGCGACAGCACGGTTTGTTCGCTGGCCAGAATGGCGTTGACGTTGTTGAGCAGCAGCTCCCAGTCACGTTGCACCGCCTGCATTTCTTTATGTACGGCTGCAGGAGCAGGAGGCAGGCCGGTGGCCGGGTCGCCTTTTCTCAGATAACCCCAGCGCTGGCTGAAATCATTGCGCGCATCAATCAGCAACTTGAATGCGGCGGCTTTGCCGGCAGCGGCCTCGGTGGCGTTTTTGGCGATACGCTGGGACAGCACCCGCAACTCACCTGCGTGGCTGATGTACTGCTTGTCGTAGTTGGACTGGGTATTGAGGTAAGCAAAGTTGGCGAATAACAGCATGATGAACACGATCAGGGCGATAAAAAGCACGATGATCTGCGAACGACTGCGCGACCCTTCCAGTGGTTTAGCGGTATTGGCTGTGGTCATCGATCAGGTCCCGAAATCCCGTTTTAAAGCTGAAAGCCTGCTCATACGGCCACCGCCCAGAACTGTGGCGCCCGGGCCAGGGCAAACGGGCTGAACACCCACCACAGGTGCTCAGCGGCAAAGTGCCCTTGCACATAAGGTGCAAATACCGGGTGGGGCAAGGTTTGCGTATCCGTATTGAGGTCGGCATGGGCGAAGTGCTGCATGCCCTGCACTTCATCGACCTGCAAGCCGACAAACACGTCTTTGTATTCCAGCACCAATACACGGCGCTGTTTACGCAAGGGTGACAGCTCGACCCCGAAAAAACCGCACAGATCCATGATCGGCAGCAGTTGCCCACGCAAATTGGCCACACCCTTGACCCAGGGTTTTACCCCGGGCAGCAGGGTGAACCGTGGTTCATGCAGGATCTCGGCAATTTCGCCCATCGGCGCCACAAAACAATGCTCGCCGATGCGAAAACCAATACCGCTCCAGGTGTCGAGCTGCGCCTGTGCAGGCGCCAGACCCGCCGCCAGCGAGCGACAACGCTGGTCGATCTCAAGCAGCAGTTCGAAGGCTGTCAGTGCGCCGGGCATAGGGTGACCGTCATTTAGGAGGGTTTTCTTCCAGGATTTGTTTCACCTTGAGGATCAGTTGCTCTTCATCCACCGGTTTGGTCAGGTAGCCCTTGGCACCCTGGCGCTGGGCCCAGACCATGTCGGTTTCCTGATCCTTGGTCGTCACGACGATCACCGGGATGTTGCCGGTTTCCGGATCTTTTGTGAGCTGACGCGTCGCCTGAAAGCCGTTGAGGCCCGGCATCACAATGTCCATCAAGACCACATCGGGCTTTTCCTGACGCGCCAGGGCAACACCGTCTGCGCCGTTTTCGGCCTTGAGCACTACATGGCCGTGCTTTTCGAGCATGCCGGTCAATTTGTACATTTCAGTCGGCGAATCATCGACGATCAGAATGCGAGCCATGGTGTTCCCCATTTATCAGGTGGTTGGCCGGCTGGCCGGTGTTATTGGGCACTTTGGGTGATAGTGAAGGCTGGCACATGTGCCTTGATTGCGCTCAGCAGTTCGTCGCGACTGAAGGGCTTGGTCAAAAATTGATCAGAGCCAACAATCCGCCCCTTGGCCTTGTCGAACAGACCGTCCTTGGACGACAACATGATCACCGGGATCGACTTGAAAGCCCGGTTGCTTTTGATCAGGGCGCAGGTCTGATAGCCATCCAGGCGCGGCATCATGATGTCGACAAAGATAATGTGCGGGTGGTGGTCGACAATCTTGGCCAGCGCATCAAAGCCATCGATGGCGGTAATCACCTCGCAGCCCACGTTTTTCAACAGCGTTTCGGCGGTGCGGCGAATGGTTTTCGAATCGTCGATCACCATCACCTTCAAGGCGCTGGAATGCTTTTCCATATCTGCTCTACCATCGCCAAGGCGACCCGTTTTGTTACAACTGTACGGCCTGAAACCCCAACTCCTTGATGGACAAGGGCTGCAAGCACTGTGCGAGCCTTTTTAGCACAGTCACGACCTTCAATCTATCGAAGGGCTGCGGGCTGACTGGAGCAGGCGGTTTTTCCTTGACCGGGGCCACACTCAGCGCCACTCTGGCGCCACTTTTCAAAGCCTTTGCGCCCACTATTTATTTGAGGAATTTGCCATGAGCGTTCGAGTCGGGATTGTCATGGACCCCATTGCGGGCATCTCCTATAAAAAGGACAGCTCGCTGGCCATGTTGCTGGCAGCCCAGGACCGTGGCTGGACCCTGTTCTACATGGAGCAGCAAGACCTTTACCTGAATGAAGGCAAGGCCCGGGCCCGCATGAAGCCGCTGAAGGTGTTCGCCAACCCGCAAAAGTGGTTTGAGCTGGACGCCGAGACCGACACGGCCCTGAGCGATCTGGACGTGATCCTGATGCGCAAGGACCCGCCCTTCGACATGGAGTTTGTGTACTCCACCTACCTGCTGGAACAGGCCGAGCGCGATGGCGTACTGATCGTCAACAAACCGCAGAGCCTGCGCGACTGTAACGAAAAACTGTTCGCCACCCAGTTCACCCAATGCACGCCGCCAACCGTGGTCAGCCGCCGCGCCGACGTGCTGCGTGAATTTGCTGCCTTGCACGGTGACGTGATCCTCAAACCGCTGGACGGCATGGGCGGCACCTCGATTTTCCGCCACCGAGTGGGCGACCCGAACCTGTCGGTGATTCTCGAAACCCTGACCAACAACGGCACCCAGCAGATCATGGCGCAGGGCTATTTGCCGGCGATCAAGGATGGCGACAAACGCATCCTGATGATTGACGGCGAGCCGGTAGATTACTGCCTGGCGCGTATTCCGGCGCAAGGTGAGACCCGCGGCAACCTCGCCGCAGGCGGTCGTGGCGAAGCCCGCCCGTTGAGCGAAAAGGACCGCTGGATTGCAGCTCAGGTCGGCCCGACGCTGCGTGAAAAGGGTCTGCTATTTGTAGGTCTGGACGTAATCGGTGAGCACCTGACTGAAATCAACGTTACCAGCCCGACCTGCATCCGCGAGATCGATAATGCGTTCGGCACCAATATCGGCGCCCTGTTGATGGATGCGATCGAGCGCAAGCTCGCTGCACGCTGATCTGCAAGCCCTATAAAAGACCAACATTGCGCTATCATGGGCACCCCGTGAAACCCGCGATGTTGGTCTTTTTGCCATGACACTTCCCAACGACCTGCCCCCCGAACTCGGCCATAAAGGCGTGCGTGCGGCCGATCGCCTCGGATTTACCCTGTTTGTCGCGGCACTGCTGCATATTGCAGTGATCGTCGGCGTGGGGTTCAACATGGAAGCGCCCAAACAGATCAGCAAAACCCTGGAAATCACCCTGTCCACGTTCAAAAGCGAAAAAGCGCCGGAAAAAGCCGACTTTTTAGCCCAGGACAACCAGCAGGGCAGCGGCACGCTGGACAAGAAAGCCGTGCCCAAGACGACGGAAATCGCCCCTTTCCAGGACAACAGCGTCAAGAAGGTCACCCCGCCGCCTGCCGCCAAACCCGAACAGACCCAGGCCGCACCCAAGGCCGCCGTGACTACCGTGGCGCCCACGGCAAAAAAAGCCCCGAGCCAGCCGCAGAAGGTCAAGACCGAAGCGGCACCCAAGGCCAGCATTCCAACGTTCGACAGTTCCCAGCTGTCCAGCGAGATTTCCAGCCTCGAAGCCGAACTGGCCAACGAGCAGCAGCTGTACGCCAAGCGCCCGAAGATCTACCGCATGAGCGCGGCTTCGACCATGCGCGACAAGGGCGCCTGGTATAAAGAAGACTGGCGCAAGAAGATTGAACGCATCGGCAACCTCAACTACCCCGAGCAGGCACGCCGGGAAAAGATCTACGGCAAACTGCGCCTGCTGGTGTCGATCAACCGCGACGGTTCGCTGCATGAAGTGCTGGTGCTTGAATCGTCGGGCCAACCGCTGCTGGACCAGGCGGCACAACGCATCGTGCGCCTGGCGGCACCTTTTGCCCCCTTTACCGGTGATCTGGCGGACATCGACCGGCTGGAGATCATCCGCACCTGGAAATTCGCCGAAGGCGACCGCCTGTCCAGCAACTGAAGCACTGTGGGAGCGGGCTTGCTCGCGATTGGATCGCTGCGTTTTAACGTTAAACCGCGCCGCCTGTATCGCGAGCAAGCCCGCTCCCACAAAGACCCAGGAATCTTGAGCTGCAAACTTGTCAGTTCACGCTGCCAGCGCCACACTAAGACTCATGAAAAAACACGCGCCGACTTACCTCAAGCATCAATTCCTGATCGCCATGCCTCATATGGCCGACCCGAACTTTGCCCACTCCTTGACCTACATCGTCGAGCACACGGCCAATGGTGCCATGGGGTTGATGATCAACCGTCCGCTGGAACTGAACCTGGCGGATGTTCTTGAGCAGTTGCGCCCGGAAAAACTTTCTTCACCCCTGTGCCAGCACGTGCCGGTCTTCGGTGGCGGGCCTGTCATGATCGACCGTGGCTTTGTCCTGCATCCGGCAAGCATGAACTTTGACGCGACCGTCGAACTCGACGACGGGCTGGCCCTGAGTACCTCTGCCGATGTGTTGTTCAGCATTGCCGACGGCCGCGGCCCGAACCGCAGCCTGATCTGCCTGGGCTATGCCGGCTGGGATGCTGGCCAGCTGGAGGCCGAATTGGCCGACAACGCCTGGCTGACCTGCCCCTATTCCGCTCATATCCTGTTTGATACCCCAAGCGAGCTGCGCCTCGACGCAGCCGCCAAACACCTCGGAGTGAACCTCAATTTGTTAAGCACCCAAGCAGGCCATTGCTGATGGCCAGCCTTCGTTTACTGCTGGGCTTCGACTACGGCACCCGCTCCATCGGCGTGGCTGTGGGCCAGATGATTACTGGCCAGGCCCGCGAACTGTGCAACCTGAAAGCCGAGAATGGCATCCCCAAGTGGGAAGAAATCGAAAAGCTGATCAAGGAGTGGCAGCCCGACGCAATGGTGGTCGGCATGCCCCTGAACATGGACGGCACCCCGAGCGACTTCTGCGCCCGGGCGCAGAAATTTGCCAATCGTCTGAATGGCCGCTTCAATTTGCCGGTTTTTACCCATGATGAACGCCTGACCACCTTCGAGGCCAAGGGCGAGCGCCGGGCCCAGGGCGGCCAGCGCGGCAGCTACCGCGACAACCCCGTTGATGCCATCGCCGCCAAACTGGTGCTGCAAGGCTGGCTCGACGAAAACCCGGCGCACTCTCAAGACTGACCCGGCGCTTGTACAATTGACCCGCCTCATTGTTTGCGCCCGCCGCCGCACGTTCTGCTGCGCGGGCCTTTTAAGGAGCCACCATGATCCTGCCTGTTCCCGCTGAACTGATCTCCCAGATGGCCCTTGATCTCAAGGCCCACCTGGCCCGTCGCGGTATCACCGAACCACGTTACATCGGTATCCGCACCGGCGGCATCTGGGTTGCCCAGGCGCTGCTCAAGGCGCTGAACAGCGACGCCCCGCTGGGCACGCTGGACGTGTCGTTCTACCGCGATGATTTCAGCCAGAACGGCCTGCACCCGCAAGTGCGGCCTTCCGAATTGCCATTCGAAATTGAAGGCCAGCACCTGGTGCTGATCGACGATGTGCTGATGAGCGGTCGGACCATTCGCGCAGCGCTGAACGAGCTGTTCGACTATGGTCGTCCGGCCAGCGTGACCCTGGTCAGCCTGCTGGACCTGGACGCCGCCGAGCTGCCGATCCGTCCGGATGTGGTGGGCGCGACCTTGTCGCTCAAGCCGAGCGAGCGGGTAAAATTGTCCGGCCCCGCGCCACTGACACTCGAACTTCAAGACCTAGCCCTCTAAGAGACCATTGCGATGACGCCTACAGACGCCAAGCGCCCGCTGCAGCTCAATGATCAGGGCCAGCTGCGCCACTTTCTGTCGCTCGACGGTTTGCCCCGTGAACTGCTGACAGAAATCCTCGACACCGCCGACTCGTTCCTTGAAGTCGGCGCCCGAGCCGTGAAAAAAGTCCCGTTGTTGCGCGGCAAGACCGTGTGCAACGTGTTCTTCGAAAACTCCACCCGCACCCGCACCACCTTTGAAATGGCCGCCCAGCGCCTGTCGGCCGACGTGATTACGCTGAACGTGTCGACCTCGTCGGCGAGCAAGGGCGAAACCCTGCTCGACACCCTGCGCAACCTAGAAGCCATGGCCGCCGACATGTTTGTGGTGCGCCACGGTGACTCCGGCGCCGCGCACTTCATTGCCGAGCACGTGTGCCCGCAGGTGGCAATCATCAACGGCGGCGACGGCCGCCATGCCCACCCGACCCAGGGCATGCTCGACATGCTGACCATCCGTCGGCACAAGGGCGGCTTCGAAAACCTGTCGGTGGCCATCGTCGGTGACATCCTGCACTCGCGGGTGGCACGTTCGAACATGATCGCCCTCAAGACCCTGGGTTGTAAGGACATTCGCGTTATCGCGCCGAAGACCCTGTTGCCGATCGGCATCGAGCAGTACGGCGTGAAGGTCTACACCGACATGACCGAAGGCCTGAAAGACGTGGATGTGGTGATCATGCTGCGCCTGCAGCGCGAGCGCATGTCCGGTGGCCTGCTGCCGAGCGAAGGCGAGTTCTACCGCCTGTTCGGCCTGACCACCGCCCGCCTGGCCGGGGCCAAGCCTGATTGCATCGTGATGCATCCGGGGCCGATCAACCGGGGGGTCGAGATTGAATCCGCGGTGGCCGATGGCCCGCACTCGGTGATCCTCAACCAGGTGACCTACGGCATTGCCGTGCGCATGGCGGTGTTGTCCATGACCATGAGCGGGCAAACCGCCCAGCGCCAATTCGAACAGGAGAACGCCCAGTGAAGCTCAGCATTCTCGGCGCCCGTGTAATTGATCCGACCAGCCAGCTGGATCAAGTGACTGACCTGCACCTGGAGGCCGGCAAGATCGTTGCCATTGGCGCAGCGCCAGCCGGTTTCACCCCGACGCAAACCATCGAAGCCAAAGGCCTGGTGGCCGCCCCCGGGCTGGTTGACCTCAACGTTGCCCTGCGTGAACCGGGCTACAGCCGCAAAGGCACCATCGCCAGCGAGACCCGCGCGGCTGCGGCCGGTGGCGTCACCAGCCTGTGCTGCCCACCGCACACCAAGCCGGTGTTGGACACCTCGGCCGTTGCCGAGCTGATCCTTGACCGCGCCCGCGAAGCCGGTAACTGCAAGGTGTTCCCGATCGGTGCATTGAGCAAAGGCCTGGACGGCGAGCAACTGGCCGAACTGATCGCCCTGCGCGACGCGGGCTGCGTGGCATTTGGCAACGGCCTCAACAGTTTCAGCAACACCCGCACCCTGTGCCGGGCACTGGAGTACGCCGCCACGTTTGACCTGACGGTGATCTTCCACTCCCAGGATCGTGATCTGGCCGAAGGCGGGATTGCCCACGACGGTGCAATGGCTGCGTTCCGAGGCTTGCCGGGCATTCCGGAAACCGCCGAAACCGTAGCCCTGGCCCGCGACCTGCTGCTGGTTGAACAAAGTGGCGTGCGCGCACACTTCAGCCAGCTGACCAGCGCCCGTGGCGTGGCCCTGATCGCTCAGGCCCAGGCTCGTGGCCTGAAAGTCACTGCGGATGTGGCGTTGTATCAGCTGATTCTGACTGACGAAGCACTGGTGGATTTTTCCAGCGTTTACCATGTGCAACCGCCACTGCGCACCCGCGCCGACCGTGACGGCCTGCGCGAAGCTGTGAAGTCGGGCGTGGTGCAAGCCATCTCCAGCCATCACCAGCCCCACGAACGCGATGCCAAACTGGCACCGTTCGGCGCAACCGAACCGGGCATGAGCAGCGTTGAAGTGCTTCTGCCGCTGGCGATGACACTGGTAGAAGACGGTTTGCTCGACCTGCCGACGCTGCTCAACCGCCTGAGCGCTGGCCCGGCTGACGCCTTGCGCCTGCCAGCCGGCAAGCTGGCAGTGGGTTCGGCGGCGGACCTGGTGCTGTTTGACCCGGCGGCCTCGACCCTGGTCGGTGAACAATGGCACTCCAAAGGCGACAACTGCCCGTTCCTCGGCCATTGCCTGCCGAGTGCCGTGCGTTATACGCTGGTGGATGGGCGGATCAGTTACGAAGGCTAACGCGCTACCAATAACCTGTAGTCGTGGGAGCGAGCCTGCTCGCGAAGATCATTCGCGAGCAGGCTCGCTCCCACAGAGGCAGGATTTGTGTCTTAACGACGCTCTGCGTTCTTGATCGAAATCTGATCGTTCAGAGTCCAGAAGTCATACAGGACGCCGATCAGGAAAAAACCGCCGGTGAACAGGTAAATGATCCCTGTGATCCATTTGCCCATGTACATCCGATGTACGCCCAAGACGCCCAGAAACGTCAGCAGAATCCAGGCCACGCTGTAGTCAGTATTACCTGCGGTAAACCGCAAGTCGGCTTCACGGTCCATGCTCGGGATCAGGAACAAGTCGATCAACCAGCCAATACCCAACAAGCCCAGGGTGAAAAACCAGATCGTCCCGGTTACCGGCTTGCCGTAATAAAAGCGGTGCGCGCCCAGGAAACCAAAAATCCACAGCAAATAGCCCAGAACTTTGCTGTGAGTATCGCGCTGAACATCGTCTCGATAGCCGCTCATAAATGCCCTCTTTGCTGCTGATAGAAAAATATTGTGAAGTTTTTTGTGACTTTTTTACTGTCGTGCAAAAGGTAAAAGTGTCTTACAGAAATTGGCGCAAAGCCTTGTGTTACCTGACCTGCACCCTCGCCATGCGACAATTTGCCATCATCGTTACGGAAATTGACCCTACAGTCCACCTGACAAATGGCCTGAGAAAGGACAAAAAAGCTGTTATAAAGTTTCGCGTTTATAACCATTGAGCCCTGCCGAATGCGTCCTATATTCAAGACATGGCTAACCATTTGCCTATTATTGCCACTGGCCGCCCACGCCACCAATCGTGAGCAACACCTTCCTTCGGGCTTCACCGGCTACACCGCAAAGTCATCTGCGAGTGCGCCTTATGTTGCCTCTACCAGCAAGACCGTAGCACGTCCTGCCTCCAGTAAAGCCCACCGCAAGGCCCCGGGCAAAATTGCGGCCGCTTCCCTGGCCGCCGCCAACAAGCAGAGCAGCACGGTGCTGAGCCGCGCCGTCAACGTGCTGGGCACCCCTTATCGTTGGGGCGGCAGCAGCCCAAGTAAAGGGTTCGACTGCAGCGGGCTGGTCAAATACGTCTTTAATGACGTGGCCGCCGTTGATTTGCCACGCACCTCCAGCGAAATGGCCAGCGGCCATGGCCAAAAGGTCGAGCGCAAGGACTTGAAGCCTGGCGACTTGCTGTTTTTCAACATCAAGAGCCGCAAGGTCAACCACGTTGCCATCTACCTGGGCAACGACCGCTTTATCCACGCTCCGCGTCGCGGCAAGTCGGTGACTATCGACACGCTGCAAAAGCCTTACTGGCAGAACCACTATGTGGTTGCCAAGCGTGTGCTGCCTAAAGAGAAAGGCGCGCTGCAGGTTGTGCAACGCTAAGCGCAGGCAAATCATGCAGCCGCTTCCAGCGGCTGCATGCCAACCAGGTCAGCGATATCCATCCCCCCTCCCAATTCCAGTAGAATGCCGCTGACTTTCACAACAGCGGGCTTACACGAATGTCCACGATAGCAGGCAACATTGCCCGGGTTGAGGCGCGCATCCGTGCAGCCGCACTGGCTGTGCAACGTGATGTAACAAGCATTCATCTACTCGCTGTCAGCAAGACCAAACCTGCTGGCGCGCTGCGTGAAGCCCATGCCGCGGGCATTCGCGACTTTGGCGAAAACTACCTGCAGGAAGCCCGCGCCAAACAGCTCGAATTAGCCGACCTGCCCTTGTGTTGGCACTTCATCGGCCCCATTCAATCGAACAAGACGCGCGACATCGCCGAGCATTTTGCGTGGGTGCATTCCGTTGACCGGCTCAAAATTGCCCAGCGCCTGTCTGAACAGCGCCCGGCAAACCTGCCGCCGCTCAATATCTGCATTCAGGTCAATGTCAGCGGTGAGCCCAGCAAGTCGGGCTGTACCCCGGCAGACCTTCCTGCGCTGGCGGCCGCCATCAGCGCCCTGCCACGCTTGAAACTGCGCGGCCTGATGGCGATACCCGAGCCCACGGAGGACCGCGCCGAGCAGGACGCAGCCTTTGCGACAGTACGCACATTGCAAGAAAGCCTGGACATGGGCCTTGATACGCTTTCAATGGGCATGAGCCATGACCTGGAGTCTGCGATTGCCCAAGGCGCCACCTGGGTACGCATCGGCACGGCATTATTTGGCGCCCGCGACTACGGCCAGGCCTGAAACGGCCTGTCTCATTTTTTATAAGGATCGGTTATGAGCAAAATGCGTATTGCCTTTATCGGCGCCGGCAACATGGCTTCCAGCTTGATCGGCGGCCTGTTGGCCAAAGGCCTGGATGCAGCACAGATCCGCGCCAGCGATCCGGGTGCCGAGACGCGGGCCAAAGTGGCCGCCGAGCATGGCATCGAACTGTTTGCCGATAACGCGCAAGCCATTCAGGACGCCGATGTGATCGTGATCGCGGTCAAGCCACAGGCCATGAAAGCCGTGTGCCAGGACCTGCGCCCGCACCTCAAGCCCCATCAATTGCTGGTATCCATTGCCGCCGGCATTACCTGCGCCAGCCTGCTTGACTGGCTGGGCAACCAGCCGCTGGTACGCTGCATGCCCAACACCCCGGCCCTGCTGGGCAAGGGCGTAAGTGGCCTGTTTGCCACCGCCGATGTTACCGCCGAGCAACGCCAGCAGGCTGAACAACTGCTAAGTGCCGTGGGCATTGTGGTGTGGGTGGACAGCGAAGCGCAGATCGATGCCGTGACTGCCGTGTCCGGCAGCGGCCCGGCGTACTTCTTCCTGTTGATCGAAGCCATGACCGATGCCGGCGTCAAGCTCGGCCTGCCCCGTGACGTGGCCAAGCAGCTTGCCGAGCAGACTGCACTGGGTGCCGCGCACATGGCCGTGGCCAGCGATGTCGATGCTGCCGAGCTGCGCCGCCGCGTGACCTCGCCTGCCGGTACTACTGAAGCAGCGATCAAGTCATTCCAGGCCGACGGCTTTGCCGCCACGGTCGAAAAAGCATTGAGTGCCGCCGCGCACCGCTCGGCCGAAATGGCCGAACAACTGGGTCAATAAAGGAGCACATGATGTCCGGACTTAATGGCGCTGCCATTTTCGTGATTCAAACCCTGGGTAGCCTCTACCTGCTGATCGTACTGCTGCGGTTTATCCTGCAACTGGTGCGGGCGAACTTCTACAACCCGCTGTGCCAGTTCATCGTCAAGGCCACCCAGCCGCTGCTCAAGCCGCTGCGCCGGGTGATCCCGAGCCTGTTCGGCCTGGACATGTCATCGCTGGTACTGGCGATCATCGTGCAGATGGTGATCTTCGCCGTGGTCCTGACGCTCAGCTACATGTCGTTCAACGTCTTTGGCCTGCTGCTCTGGGCGATCATTGGCGTGACTGCGCTGTTTTTGAAAGTGTTCTTCTTCGCCATGATCATCAGCGTGATCCTGTCGTGGGTGGCACCCGGCAGCACCAGCCCTGGTGCTGAACTGGTCAACCAGATCACCGAACCTGCCCTGGCCCCGTTCCGCCGCTTCCTGCCAAGCATGGGCGGCCTGGATATCTCGCCCATCCTGGCGTTTATGGTGATCCAGCTGATCCAGAGCTTCGTGATCCCGCCATTGGCCATGTACGTCGGCATGCCGGTCATCTTGTTCGGCCTGATCTGATGAGCTACTACCGTTGGGACGGCGAGGACCTGATTCTCGACTGTCACCTGCAACCCAAGGCCAGCAGCGACGAGTTCGCCGGCCTGCACGGTGACCGCCTGAAAATCCGTCTCACCGCCCCACCGGTAGAGGGCAAGGCCAACGCCCACCTGATGGCCTTTCTGGCCAAGGCGTTCGGCATAGCCAAAAGTCAGGTCAGCCTGGTGAGCGGCGAGCTTAACCGGCAGAAACGCGTGCGCTTGCATGCACCCAAAAAACTGCCGGACTTGCCGGGGCTGGCCAGGCCCTGAACCTGTGTGAGCGGGCTTGCTCGCGATACTGGCACCGCGCTCGGTCGACAAACTGCGGTGATGCAATCGCGAGCAAGCCCGCTCCCACAGAGTTTGGCTACAGGTCATAAAATCAGCCCAGACCATTGCTTGCTGCTACGCCCCCCGCTCATTAGACTTACGCCTCATTTAAATGAGAGCAGGGTCGATGCCAGCTGCCTTTCCCCCCGATTCCGTTGGTCTGGTCGTGCCGCAAACAGCGCACTTCAACGAGCCCCTGGCGCTAGCCTGCGGTCGCTCACTGCCTGCCTATGATCTGATCTACGAAACCTACGGCCAGCTCAATGCCTCGGCCAGCAACGCCGTACTCATCTGTCACGCACTGTCAGGGCACCATCACGCGGCGGGCTACCACAGCGCCGATGATCGCAAGCCCGGCTGGTGGGACAGTTGCATCGGTCCCGGCAAGCCAATCGACACCAACAAGTTCTTCGTCGTCAGCCTCAACAACCTGGGCGGCTGCAACGGTTCTACCGGCCCAAGCAGCATGAACCCTGAAACCGGCCGGCCGTTTGGCGCCGAGTTCCCGGTGTTGACCGTTGAAGATTGGGTCCACAGTCAGGCTCGCCTGGCGGACCGGCTGGGCATCAGCCAATGGGCCGCCGTGATCGGCGGCAGCCTGGGTGGCATGCAGGCGCTGCAGTGGAGCATCAGTTACCCTGATCGCCTGCGCCATTGCCTGGCGATTGCCTCGGCGCCCAAATTGTCCGCGCAAAATATCGCGTTCAACGAAGTCGCTCGTCAGGCCATCCTTACCGACCCCGAGTTCCACGGCGGTTCGTTCCAGGAAAAAGGCGTGATTCCCAAGCGCGGCCTGATGCTGGCACGCATGGTCGGGCATATCACCTACCTGTCCGATGACTCGATGGGCGAAAAATTCGGCCGTGGCCTGAAGAACGAAAACCTCAACTACGACTTCCACAGCGTCGAGTTCCAGGTCGAGAGCTACCTGCGTTATCAGGGCGAAGAGTTCTCCGGGCGTTTCGACGCCAACACTTACCTGTTGATGACCAAGGCGCTGGACTACTTCGACCCGGCGGCCAACTTTGACGACGACCTGGCCAAAACTTTTGCCGGGGCCAAGGCACGCTTCTGCGTGATGTCGTTCACCACCGACTGGCGCTTCTCGCCGGCCCGCTCGCGGGAGCTGGTGGATGCATTGATGGCCGCGAAAAAAGACGTCTGCTACCTGGAAATCGACGCTCCGCAAGGCCATGACGCCTTTCTGATCCCGATTCCGCGCTACCTGCAAGCCTTCAGCAATTACATGAACCGCATAGAACTGTGAGAACGCCATGAGAGCCGACCTGGAAATCATCCAAGACTGGATCCCCGCCGGCAGCCGCGTGCTCGACCTTGGTTGTGGTGATGGCGAACTGCTGAGCTGGCTGCGCGACAACAAGCAAGTCACCGGTTACGGCCTGGAAAACGACCCGGACAACATTGCCGAATGTGTGGCCAAGGGCATCAACGTCATCGAGCAGGACCTCGACAAGGGCCTGGGCAACTTCGCCAGCAACAGCTTTGATATCGTGGTCATGACCCAGGCGCTGCAAGCCGTGCACTACCCCGACCGGATCCTCGATGAAATGCTGCGCGTCGGTCGCCAGTGCATCATCACCTTTCCGAACTTCGGCCACTGGCGTTGCCGCTGGTACCTGGCCAGCAAGGGGCGGATGCCGGTCTCCGAATTCCTGCCTTACACCTGGTACAACACGCCGAACATTCACTTCTGTACTTTCGAAGACTTCGAGGCGCTGTGCCGCGAGCGCGAAGCACAAGTGATCAACCGCCTTGCCGTAGATCAACAACACCGACACGGGTGGGCGAGCAAGATATGGCCTAACCTGTTGGGCGAGATTGGCATTTATCGTGTCAGCAGTCCCGGCCTTCAGGATCATCAGGTCGCGGTCTAAACCAGCAAGTTCTAAGGAGAGTGACAATGGGTCGTATTGGATTACTACTGCTTTCGATGTGTTTTGGCATGCAGGCTTTTGCCGGTGACGGCACATCTGCCCAGCGTCAACAGACGTTTGGCGACACAACGGTGTATTACAACGCGTTCCCGTCGACTTTCCTGACGCCGGAAATCGCCAACGAATTTGAAGTCACCCGCAGCAAAACCAATGCGGTGCTCAACATCACCCTGAACAAGGGCGGCAAGAACATTGCCGCCAACGTTCAAGGCACGGTTCGGACGGGCGATGCCAAGCCGATACCCTTGACCTTCCGTCAGGTGGGCAAGAACGGCGAAATCAATTATCTGGCCCAGTTCCCGGTGGCCGGGCCGCAGACCTTCACCTTCAAAGTGGATGTGAAGGCAGGCGGCGCTACCTCTGAAACCATCCAATTTTCTCAAATGGTCGCTCCAATCGAATGATGAACCTCACGCAACTGGTACTGGCTAGCCACAACGCCGGCAAACTCAAAGAACTTCAGGCCATGCTCGGCGAGTCGGTGCAGTTGCGCTCGATTGGAGAATTCAGCAGCGTTGAGCCGGAAGAAACCGGCTTGTCGTTTGTTGAGAACGCAATTCTTAAAGCCCGCAATGCCGCACGCCTCTCGGGCTTGCCGGCACTGGCCGACGACTCGGGGCTGGCCGTGGACTTTCTCGGCGGCGCGCCGGGCATTTATTCGGCACGTTATGCAGACGGCAAAGGCGACGCGGCCAACAACGCCAAGCTGCTCGACGCCCTCAAAGACGTGCCCGAGGCAGAGCGCGGTGCACAGTTTGTCTGCGTGCTGGCACTGGTACGCCACGCCGACGACCCGCTGCCGATCATCTGTGAAGGCCTGTGGCACGGGCGCATCCTGCCTGCAGCCAGCGGCGAACACGGTTTCGGCTATGACCCGCTGTTCTGGGTACCGGAGCGCAACTGCTCCAGCGCCGAACTCAGCCCCACGGAGAAAAACCAGCTGAGCCACCGTGCGCGCGCCATGGTTTTGCTGCGTCAGCGTTTGGGCCTGAAATGACCCACGACACACCTCCACAGCCGCTCTATCTGGGCGCGGCTGGCTTTACCCAGCAGGCGCCGCGCGCGCCGCTGAGCCAATTGCCCCCTCTGTCGCTGTATATCCATATTCCGTGGTGCGTGCGCAAATGCCCGTATTGCGACTTCAACTCCCACACCGCCAGCCCGGTGCTGCCCGAAGACGAATACGTCGACGCGCTGCTGGCCGACCTCGATCAGGACCTGCACGCTGTTTATGGTCGCGAGCTCAGCTCGATCTTCTTCGGCGGCGGCACACCGAGCCTGTTCAGCGCACACGCTCTGGGGCGCCTGCTAAAAGGCGTTGAAGCGCGCATCCCGTTTGCCAGTGATATCGAAATCACCCTGGAAGCCAACCCGGGCACATTCGAGCAGGAAAAGTTCGTGGCTTACCGCAAGCTGGGCATCAATCGCCTGTCGATCGGTATCCAGAGCTTCCAGCAAGAGAAGCTGCAGGCCCTGGGTCGCATCCACAACGGCGATGAAGCTGTGCGTGCAGCCTCAATGGCGCGACTGGCGGGCTTTGACAACTTCAACCTGGACCTGATGCACGGCTTGCCCGATCAGTCCCTGGAGGACGCCCTGAGCGACCTGCGCCAGGCTATTGCGCTCAAGCCGACGCATCTGTCGTGGTATCAGCTGACCCTGGAGCCCAATACGGTGTTCTGGAACCAGCCCCCCGTGCTGCCGGAAGACGACACCCTGTGGGACATTCAGGAAGCCGGTCAAGCGCTGCTCGCCGAGCACGGCTACACCCAGTACGAAGTGTCGGCCTACGCCCAGCCCGGCCGGCCGGCGCGGCACAATCTCAATTACTGGAGTTTCGGCGACTTTATCGGCATCGGCGCTGGCGCCCACGGCAAACTGAGCCATCCTGATGGCCGTATCGTGCGCACCTGGAAAACTCGTCTGCCAAAGGACTACCTGAATCCAGCGAAATCCTTTCAAGCAGGAGAGAAAGCTCTTACAGCAGAAGAGCTGCCATTTGAGTTTCTAATGAACGCCTTGCGCCTGACCGACGGCGTTGACTCGGCGCTCTACCCTCAACGCACGGGGTTACCACTGGACAGCTTGAGCACTGGACGCAAAGCAGCCGAACAAAGTGGCTTATTGCAGGTCGAACCGTCACGCCTGGCGGCAACTGCCCGGGGCCAGCTGTTTCTCAATGACCTGTTGCAGCACTTTTTGACCTAAGGAAATCGAATGGACTTGGTACTCGACCTGCTTGCCAACGTATCGCGCTGGAGCCGCAGTCACCTCTCGGAGATCGCTCTGGCCTTGATTGGCTGTGTACTGGTGCTGTTCGGTGCCGACTTCAAGGGCTGGGTCGAACAACGTCTGGGCAGCATTGCGGGCGCCCTGCGCGTGCCGCTGATGGCCCTGCTTTGCCTGATCGGCAGCGGTGCGGCCCTGATCTACGCCACGCCCTGGGTCGAACGCGGGTTGAGCCAGTTCAACAACTACAGCCTGGCACCGGTGCTGTTGGTGGTGCTGGTATTGATCGGGGTGGTGGCGGATCGGCGCTGAAGAACACCCAGGATATCGTGTGGGAGCGGGCTTGCTCGCGATACAGGCTACGCGGTGCATCTGATTCACCGCTGTGATGCCATCGCGAGCAAGCCCGCTCCCACAGATTTCGTACGAACTTCACCGACCCCAAAGCAGGGTGGGGCCGGTGATTGAAAAACCGCTTAAGCCAGTTTTTCGAACTTCAAATCCCACACACCGTGCCCAAGACGTTCGCCGCGGCGTTCGAACTTGGTCACCGGGCGCTCAGGCGGACGTGGCACGCACTTGCCGTCTTCAGCCAGATTGCGGTAACCCGGCGCGACGTTCATCACTTCCAGCATGTATTCAGCATACGGTTCCCAGTCGGTAGCCATGTGCAACACGCCGCCAACCTTGAGCTTGGAGCGCACTAGTTCGGCGAAGGACGCTTGCACGATCCGGCGCTTGTGGTGACGGCTCTTGTGCCAAGGGTCCGGGAAGAACAGCAGCAGGCGATCAAGGCTGTTGTCTGCCACGCAACGGGTCAGGACTTCGATTGCATCGCAATCGTATACCCGCAAGTTGGTCAGGCCCTGGGTCAACACGCCGTTAAGCAGCGCGCCCACACCCGGACGGTGAACCTCTACGCCGATAAAGTCCTGTTCAGGCGAAGCCGCTGCCATTTCCAGCAGGGAATGGCCCATGCCAAAACCGATTTCCAGGGTGCGCGGCGCAGAGCGACCGAACACCTGGTCGAAATCGACCGGCGCGTCAGCCAGTGGCAGTACATACAGCGGCGTGCCTTGGTCGAGGCCGCGTTGCTGGCCTTCGGTCATGCGCCCGGCGCGCATCACAAAACTCTTGATGCGACGGTGTTGGCGATCGTCGCCTTCTTCCGGGATTGGGGTGTCTAGTGATTCAGTCATCAGTGGCTCTTACTTGATCAGACCATCCAGCGGCGAAGAGGCGCTGGCATAGAGTTTTTTCGGCATGCGCCCGGCCAGGTACGCCAGGCGGCCCGCCACAATGGCGTGTTTCATGGCTTCGGCCATGATGATCGGATGCTGGGCATTGGCGATGGCCGAGTTCATCAGCACCGCTTCGCAGCCCATTTCCATGGCGATGGTCGCGTCGGAGGCAGTGCCCACACCCGCATCGACCAGTACCGGAATTTTCGCTTCTTCAAGGATGATGCGCAGGTTGTAGGGATTGCAGATCCCCAGACCGGTGCCAATCAGGCCAGCCAGCGGCATCACGGCAATACAGCCCATGGCTTCCAGCTCGCGGGCAATGATCGGATCATCGCTGGTGTACACCATTACGTCGAAACCGTCCTTGACCAGAATCTCGGCGGCTTTGAGGGTTTCGATCACGTTGGGGAACAGGGTTTTCTGGTCGGCCAGCACTTCAAGCTTGACCAGCTTGTGGCCATCGAGCAGTTCACGGGCCAGGCGGCAGGTACGTACGGCTTCAACCGCGTCATAGCAGCCTGCAGTGTTGGGCAGGATGGTGTAGCGATCCGGCGGCAACACATCGAGCAGGTTCGGCTCGCCCGGGTTCTGACCGATGTTGGTGCGGCGTACGGCGACGGTGACGATCTCGGCACCCGAGGCTTCAATGGCCAGGCGAGTTTCTTCAAGGTCACGGTACTTGCCGGTGCCCACCAGCAGGCGCGACTGGTAAGTACGGCCGGCCAGGGTAAAAGGCTTGTCGCTGCGAACGTTGCTCATCGGGAATCCTCTTTAATTATGTGCACTTGCGGGTCGAGCATGATGGGCAGGGCAAAAACCTAGCCGCCACCGATGGCATGCACCACTTCGACCTGGTCACCGGCTTTGAGTACCGTCTCGGCATGCTGGCTGCGCGGGACAATGTCCAGGTTCAGCTCGACCGCAACCCTGCGGCCGGTCAGTTCCTGACGGGCCAGCAAGTCGGCGACGGTCTCGCCGTCGGGTAGTTCAAAGGATTCACCGTTCAACTGAATGAGCATGCGCGACGCTGCCTTCATTTTAAGGGGCCAGCATTCTAGCCCGATCAGTCAGGCCGACCCAAGCCATTCATCTTGCAGGCTCAGCTCAGGCGCCAGGCGGCCAGCCCTAAACACAGCCAGCCGGCCAGAAATGCCAGGCCGCCGAAGGGCGTGATGATCCCCAGCTTGCTGATGCCGGTCATGGTCAGCACATACAGGCTGCCGGAAAACAGCACAATGCCGACAGCAAAACAGACACCTGCCCAGGTCACCAGGCGCCCGGGCAGATGAGTGGCCAGCAAGGCCACGCCAAACAGGGCCAGGGTGTGGACCAACTGGTAGGTCACGCCTGTATGAAAAATAGCCAGATACTGTTCAGTCAGGCGGCCTTTAAGGCCATGGGCCGCGAAAGCACCCAAAGCAACACCGGTAAAGCCGAAGAATGCGGCCAGCATCAAAAAAACGCGCAGCATGGGGTTACTCCAGTCAGGATCATGGAATGGCGCAGGGTCTGTATAATGGCCCGCTCAACGGGTTCGGCCAAGTTATCCATGCTGCGTTTTCTTGTTCATCGCTTTCTCAAGGTCCTGCTCTGGTTCGCAGTGGGCAGCGCATTGCTGGTGCTGGTTTTTCGCTGGGTACCGCTTCCCGGCACGGCGCTGATGGTCGAACGCAAGGTCGAGTCATGGCTTGACGGCCAGCCGATTGACCTGCAGCGCAGTTGGCGGCCGTGGGATGAAATATCCGACGAACTGAAAGTTGCGGTCATGGCAGGTGAGGATCAGAAATTCCCCGAGCACTGGGGTTTTGACTTCGGGGCGATCAGGGCTGCGCTGATCCACAACGAACAAGGCGGAACGCTGCGCGGTGCCAGTACGCTGAGCCAGCAAGTGTCGAAGAACCTGTTTTTGTGGTCCGGTCGCAGCTGGCTGCGCAAAGGCCTGGAAGCCTGGTTTACCGCGTTGATCGAGGTGTTGTGGCCCAAGCAGCGGATTCTTGAGGTGTACCTCAATAGTGCGGAGTGGGATGAAGGCGTGTTCGGCGCCGAGGCTGCAGCGCAGCATCACTTTGGCGTGAGTGCCAAAAACCTTACGCGCCAGCAGGCCAGTTATCTGGCGGCCGTGCTGCCCAGCCCGCTGAACTGGAGTGCAAGCCACCCCAGCACCTATGTCAGCCGCCGCGCCGGGTGGATTCGTCAGCAGATGAGCCAGTTGGGGGGCGACAGCTATCTCACCACACTGAACAACTCACGCAAGGCGCCTTGGGCGGGCTAACCTGAAAATCTGCAAGCCCCTCACCCCAGCCCTCTCCCAAAGGGCGAGGGGGCCGATCTCCAGCGAATTCAAAATCCGCGTCAACCCCGATCAAGCGGCTGGGGTGAGGGCCAAGCACTCACTCAGCAATCCGGTTTGTCCGCTGTATAGCGCCGCGCCGGGTTTACCGCCGCACCAAACTCACGCAGTGCCTTGGCGCCAATCAACAGCGGGTAGTTGAAGCTGCTCCGGTCGGTGAGGTTGACCTCCACCGTGCGTTTGACATCACCCAGGCACATTTCCAGATCGACCACCGGGCGCTTGGCGCTTTCGGGGGTTTCCCGGTCTTCATCTTCATCGGCGCGGCTTTTGATCTTGCTGATGCGCGCCACCTTATGTTCATACACTTTGCTGCTGGCACCTTCGGTGGCCAGCTGGAAGCGCACCCACTCTTCACCGTCACGGGTAAAGGTCTGGATATTTTTGGCCGACAGCGACGCGGTCAAGGCACCCGTGTCCATCTTGGCTTTAAGGGTCTCGCCGATTTCCGGCAATTTGATGTACTCGTAACGCCCGTAAAGGGTCGGCTCGGCGGCCATCACCGGCAGCGCCAATACAGACAGCAACGCAAGAACAGACTTCATGCAGGCATTTCCTTTGAAAAAGTAAGAGTTAGACCACTTATCCACAGTAGGTTCACACTGGGTGTGTGGGAGCGAGCCTGCTCGCGATACTGGCGACCTAGTGAGTCTGCTTCACCGCGTTGAGGCTATCGCGAGCAGGCTCGCTCCCACAAGGTCCATGGATTTGGCGTTCAGCACCAGTCTGCTTATCATGGCCAGTCCTTAAACGTTCAAGAGTTGCTTATGCGCCGCCTGCTCACCGGCTGTCTGGTTACCCTGCTGTTGCTGTGCAACACCCTGATCCTGTTCGGGCCGTTGATGCTGTTTGCCCTGCTCAAACTGGCATCGTCGGGGCGCCTGCGCGATTACAATTCGCGGGCGGTGATGTGGATTGCCGAAACCTGGTCCGAAATCGACAAACGCATTTTTGCCCTGTGCCTGCCCACCCAATGGGATATTCGCGGCGCCGAAGGTCTGAGCCGCGATACCTCGTATCTGGTGATCAGCAACCACCAGTCGTGGGTCGATATCCCCGCGTTAATGCAGGGCCTGAACCGGCGCACGCCGTTCTTCAAATTCTTCCTGAAAAAAGAACTGATCTGGGTCCCCTTTCTGGGCCTGGCATGGTGGGCGCTCGACTACCCGTTCATGAAGCGCTATTCCAAGGCCTTTCTGGCCAAACATCCGCAGCTCAAAGGCGAAGACCTGAAGATCACCCGGGCGGCCTGCGAACTGTTCAAGCGCCAGCCGGTGACGATCGTCAATTACCTCGAGGGCACGCGCTTTACCCCGGCCAAACACGCGCAACAACATTCACCCTATACCTGGCTGCTCAAGCCCAAGGCAGGCGGGGTGGCGTTTGTGCTGGCGGCGATGGGCGAACAGCTGGATGCCGTGCTCGACGTGACTGTGGTGTATCCACAGGCAAAGATTCCGGGCTTTTGGCAGTTGATCAGCGGGCAGGTGCCCAAGGTGATTGTCGATATACAGACCCGCGAACTGGATCCGGCATTGTGGCAGGGGGATTACGAAAACGACCCGGTGTTTCGTGAGCAGGTCCAGAGCTGGGTCAACCAGCTCTGGACCCTGAAAGACCAGCGTATCAGCACCTTGCGTGCCGAGCGCGGCTAGCCTTTAAACGCCCCAGGCGCTGCCCAGCTTGCTCAGCAGCGAAGTGCTGACGTTCTGGCCCTTGAAGTAGTCCAGCAGTACCGGAGCAAACTTGGCAACCATACCGTCCTGCATGCCCAGCGCCGTGAATGCGGCGTTCAGCTGGTCAGTGTTGGCCACGTTGCTGACAGCGCTGGTCGCGGTCTCGGAAACACCGCTGGATTTGCCCAGCAGGCCGCCCAACTGGCTCAACTGACCCAGGGCACCGGCGCCAGCCAGCTTGTTCACGCCCGGCACTTGCTGGGTCAGTTCGGAGTAGTCGCTGGAGGTCAGCTGGTTTTTCGCCAGGCTCAACATCGCGCCAATACCGCCCGCTGCCTGCTCAGGCTTGACGCCCAGCTCGTTGACCTTGGTCAGCATCTGCACGGCCTGGGCCGATTTGTCCGTGGTGGCGCCATTACCGTTGCCACCCTGAACCTGCGCGGCCACGTTGGCTACGTCGCTCAGGCTGAAACCTGCGAACACCGGGCTCGCTGCCACGGTCATCAATGTTGCCAGTGCCACGCCGCTCAACTTTTTCATCGCTTCAACCTCTAGAACCAAAAAGCCGCCCGCCAGGGAGCGGTAAAACTATGGGTAAGACCCAAAAACCGGGCAGATGTTCCCAAGTGCCACTATCGGGTCAAACGGTCTGTAATCTTAATTGAAAACGAGTGCATCCGCTGAGCCCTTGCCTGCGTATACAGAGCAGCGAGGTAACTCACATGATTGGAACAACCCTATACCCTCAACCGACAACTGGTCTGAAGTCCTGGCTTTTTTTGAGGGGAGAACAGCTATTTTAACCGCCAATACCGATTACCGTGAAAAGCTGTTGGCCCAATGTTCATTGGGTAATCGACGCGCCTTTGAAACCCTCTACCGCAGCGTGGCCCCGCGCTTGTACAGCGTGGCCTTGCGCTGCATGGGCCGACGCGACCTGGCAGAGGATGTGGTGCAGGAAAGTTTTGTGCGTATCTGGCACAGCGCCTCACGTTACGAAGCCCATTTGTCGGCACCGCTGACCTGGATGATCACCATCACCCGCAACCAGGCCATCGACCAGTTGCGCAAACACCGTGAATTGCCCTTGAGTGACCAGCAGCAAGACAACGTGGCCGATGACAGTCCCAGCGCCCTCGACCAACTGGGCAGCGCCCGTGAAGCCTGCGCCCTCAACCAGTGCCTGGAACAACTCGAAGGCATGCAACTCCAGAGCATCACCAGCGCCTACTTCCATGGGCTGAGCGCCAGCGAGCTGGCACAGCAACTGGCTGCACCCCTCGGTTCGGTCAAATCCTGGATTCGCCGGGGTATGCAGCGACTGCGCAGGTGCCTCGAATCATGAACTATCAAACACCCGAGTTACGCCGTGCGCTGACCGCCGATTACGCCATCGGGCTGATGCCGCCCACGGCCCGCAGGCGTTTTGAGCATCTGCTGCAGGGCGACGCGCTCCTGCGCGCCGAACTGGCCCGCTGGCTGGAACACCTCAACCTGCTGACCGAGCCACTGATCGAGCAACCCGTACCGGATCGCGTGTGGCGGGCCATCGTGGCCCGTATCGAGCCGCAAACCCTGCATGTGCCGGCAAAGCGTCCGTTCTGGAACTGGCTGCGTTTGAGTGCACTTGCCTGCTCATTGCTGATCGTCGTGACTGCCGGCCTGCTCTACAACCGCGACAGCGTGCAATACAAAGCCACCCTGCTCAGCGGCACTGCGCAGCCCGGCCTGAGCATCGAGGCCCACAGCGATTATCTGAAAGTAAAACCGCTGGAGCTGTCGGCGGTGGATGGGGGCAGCAGCCTGGAACTGTGGGCGATACCGGTTGAAGGCAAACCGGTGTCCCTTGGACTGATCCCCCGCGATGGCGATGGCCGCATAACCCTTAGCCAAAGTCAGCAGCAACTCATCAGGGTGCCGGTGGTGCTCGCCGTGAGCCTGGAACCGCAAGGCGGCTCGCCCACCGGTCAGCCGACGGGCCCCGTGCTGTATCAGGGGCCGCTGGCCAGCCTGTAAAAACAATCCACGCAGTTGTGGGAGCGGGCTTGCTCGCGATGCAGACAACTCGGTACATCTCAATAACCGAGGTGCTGCAATCGCGGGCAAGCCCGCTCCCACAGGGTTGGCGCTGGTGTTTATGCCTTGCTGAACATCCGGTGCGGGTCGATCACGAACTTCTTCGGCACACCGGCATCGAACTCGCCATAGCCCCGCGGCGCGTCGTCCAGGCTGATCACTTCAACACCTACGATGTCAGCGATCTTGATCCGGTCCCACATGATCGCCTGCATCAGCTGGCGGTTGTATTTCATCACTGGCGTCTGCCCGGTGTGGAAGCTGTGGGACTTGGCCCAGCCCAACCCGAAGCGGATGCTCAGGCTGCCCTTCTTCGCCGCCGCGTCTACCGCACCCGGGTCTTCGGTCACATACAGGCCCGGAATGCCGATCTTGCCCGCCACCCGCACCACGCCCATCAGCGAGTTGAGCACCGTGGCCGGTGCTTCATGCTTGACCCCGTCATGGCCGTGCCCGCGAGCTTCAAAACCCACTGCATCCACCGCACAATCCACTTCCGGCTCGCCCAGCAGTTCGGCGATCTGTTCGTGCAGGGGCGTATCTTTGGACAGGTCGGCAATTTCAAAACCCTGCGCCTTGGCGTGGGCCAGACGAATCGGATTAACGTCACCGACAATCACCACCGCCGCACCCAGCAAGCGCGCCGAAGCCGCAGCCGCCAGCCCCACCGGGCCAGCACCGGCGATATACACCGTGCTGCCAGGGCCAACGCCAGCAGTGACGGCGCCGTGATAGCCGGTGGGCAGGATGTCGGAGAGGCAGGTCAGGTCGCGGATTTTTTCCATCGCCGCATCGCGATTCGGCAGCTTGAGCAGGTTGAAATCGGCGTAAGGCACCAATACATATTCAGCCTGACCGCCAACCCAGTCGCCCATGTCCACGTAACCATATGCGCCGCCGGGACGGGCCGGGTTGACGGTCAGGCACACGCCGGTGTTCTGTTCCTTGCAGCTGCGGCAGCGGCCGCACGCCACGTTGAACGGCACCGAAACCAGGTCGCCGACTTTCAGGTGTTCCACATCACGCCCGGCCTCAATCACCTCGCCGGTGATCTCATGACCCAGCACCAGCCCGGTTTGCGCCGTGGTGCGGCCACGCACCATATGCTGGTCGGAGCCGCAGATATTGGTCGACACTACCCGCAGGATTACGCCGTGGTGGATGGGCTTGCCCTGAGGGTTCTGCATCTTGGGGAAAGGAATGCTTTGCACTTCAACCTGGCCGTTGCCCAGGTACACCACACCGCGATTGTCAGCCATCGTATTCACCCTTAGTTGTTATTGGCGGGATTAACTTGCTGCTTGCAGCTTAGAAGGTGGCGCGGGCTCACAGCACCACGGTACGACCTCCATTTAGGAAAACGCGCCGCTCAATGTGATAGCCCACGCCTCGCGCCAGGGTTTGCGCTTCGATATCACGGCCCTTGGCGATCAGGTCTTCGGGGTAGTGGCTGTGGTCTACCACCTCGACGCCCTGGGCAATGATCGGGCCTTCGTCGAGGTCGTTGTTGATGTAATGGGCGGTAGCACCGACCAGTTTGACGCCCTTCTCGTAGGCCTGATGATAGGGCTTGGCGCCCTTGAAGCCGGGCAGCAGGGAGTGGTGAATATTGATCGCCTTGCCGTCGAGCTTGCGACACAGCTCGGGGGACAGCACTTGCATGTAGCGGGCGAGGATCACCAACTCGGCGCCGGTGTCTTCGATCACCTGCCAAACCTTGGCCTCCTGCGCAGGCTTGTTGGCCGGGTCGAGGGCGAAGTGGTGGTAGGGGATGCCGTGCCATTGCGCCAGAGGCTCCAGATCGGGGTGATTGGAGACCACGGCCACCACGTCCATCGACAACTGGCCAATGCGCTGGCGATAGAGCAGGTCGTTGAGGCAGTGGTCAGCCTTGGACACCATAATCAGCACTTTGGGCCGATGGTGTGGCGGCGTCAGTTCGAACGTCATGCCAAAGGCTTGGCCGCGCTCGGCCAGGCCGGCGCGAAATTCATGTTCATCGAAGCCGTCGGGCTGGCGGAACTCAACGCGGATAAAAAAACGCGCCGAACGCTGATCGTCGAAGGAATGGTGTTCGGTGACGTAGCAGCGGTGCTCAAACAGATAACGCGTCACCGCGTCGACGGTGCCCAGCAGGCTCGGGCAGTCGGCGGTCAGGATCCAGGTGTCGGGGGCGCGGCTCATGGCGGGAGTCCTTGGTTGTTGTTGGAATGCGCACGTACAGGTGTGGGAGCGGGCTTGCCCGCGATGCAAACAACTCGGTGCATCCGGTTGACCGACTGGCTGCCATCGCGAGCAAGCCCGCTCCCACAGGGGACAGCAGGCGGGTTTACGCCTCCACGCTCAACCCGTATTCAGCCGCCGCATCCTGCAACCATAACCACCAGTAATCCGAAAAACTGCGGCGGATCAGCAGTTCCCAGGTGTCTTCGCCGGTATGACGAATCACCAGCTGCGACTTGGCGAAGACCGTGCCCACCGCCTTGCCCACCGGGAAATTGTCGGGGTGTACGTCATAACTGGTGGACTTCATCAGCACCTCGCGCACCTTCGGCCCGCTAAGCTCCAGCAACTGCTGCCCGCCACTGACGTTGACCACCGAAATATGCAGCCCCGCCAGCGCCGCCCGCAGGGCTTGCTCCACGGCGAACTCCTGGCCACCGGGGACGATCAGCAGCCACTCATCCGGCCCCATCCATTGCAGCGAGGTATCAGCGTTGGCCACCAGGCTCAGGGCCACGGGCAGTTCCAGGCCCAGGGCCTTGTGCACGCCTTCGGCAAAGGCCGGGTCTTTGGCGTCACCGCGCAGGGTCAGGTGGCCCAGCAGTTTTTTCTCGCGTACGGTCACGCCAGGGTTTTTCCGGCCCTTGCCGATCAGGCCGGCCAGGCTGGCATGGTGCAGCGAGGATTCGGCTTTGGCGCCCGACTCCGGGCGCTGTTGGTATACGTTGGCTGTGGTCATGAGATCACCCATTCAAATATTCTGCCGGTCGCCTTTCGGGTCGAAGAACACCGAAGACACAATTTCAGCCTCGATCACGCTGCCGTCGACCTGGGGCGAGAACACCCGCTCGCCGATACGCTTCAAGCCGCCCTTGACCACACCCATGGCAAATGAATAACCCAGTGAGTTGTGGGCATAACTCGACATCACGTGGCCGACCATGGTCATCGGGATCGACTGCTTGGCATCGAACACCAGTTGCGCGCCTTCGGGCAGCCATTGGGTCGGGTTGATGGGCTTGAGCCCCACCAGCTGCTTGCGCTGGTCACGTACGCAGTCTTCACGGTTCATGCCGCGCCAGCCGATCCACGAGAACGGTTTGGTGCGGCCCACGCACCAGCCCATATTCAGGTCGTCGGGGGTCATGGAACCGTCAGTGTCCTGACCAACGATGATGAAGCCCTTCTCGGCCCGCAACACGTGCATGGTCTCGGTGCCATAAGGGGTGAGGTTGTACTGCTTGCCCGCCTCGACGATTTTTTCCAGCACGCCCATGGCGTAGTCAGCCTGGATATTGACCTCGTAGGACAGCTCGCCGGTAAACGAGATACGGAACACCCGCGCCGGCACACCGCCCACCAGGCCTTCTTTCCAGGTCATGAACGGGAACGCCTCGCGATCCAGATCAATGTCGGTCACTTCGCTCAGCAACTTGCGGCTATTGGGGCCGGACAAGGTCAGGGTCGCGTAGTGGTCGGTGACCGAGGTGAAGTAGACCTTCAGCTCGGGCCATTCGGTCTGCTGGTAAATTTCCAGC
Source organism: Pseudomonas sp. FSL R10-1339 (assembly GCF_009600545.1). NCBI lineage: Bacteria > Pseudomonadati > Pseudomonadota > Gammaproteobacteria > Pseudomonadales > Pseudomonadaceae > Pseudomonas > Pseudomonas sp. FSL R10-1339. Next base: position 29,502 of record NZ_WIVQ01000010.1, read on the forward strand.
CACTGCAACACACGGGCCGCGCCGCCGGTAGTGGTGGTCATGACGAAATGATTGTCGGCCAGGCAGGCCGTCACGCCGTCGTCGAAGACCATGCCGTCTTCCTTGCACATCAGCCCGTAGCGGGCCTTGCCCACATCAAGTTTGGTCCAGGCATTGGTGTAGATACGGTTGAGAAACTCGCGGGCATCCGGGCCCTGAATGTCGATCTTGCCCAGGGTAGAGGCATCGAGAATGCCGACGCTGTCACGCACCGCTTTGCATTCGCGCTTGACCGCCGCATGCATGTCTTCGCCGTTACGCGGGAAGTACCACGGCCGTTTCCACTGGCCGACGTCTTCAAATTCAGCGCCTTGCTTGACGTGCCAGGCTTGCAGCGCGGTGTAGCGCACCGGCTCGAAAATATGCCCGCAATGGCGCCCCGCCACCGCGCCGAAGGTCACCGGCGTGTAGTTGGGGCGGAACATGGTGGTGCCCATCTGCGGGATGGTCACGTTCAGCGAGCGGGCGGCAATGGCCAGGCCGTTGACGTTGCCCAACTTGCCTTGATCCGTGCCGAAGCCCAGCGCGGTATAGCGTTTGACGTGCTCAACCGACTCGAACCCTTCACGGGTCGCCAGTTCGATGGCCGCAGCAGTGACGTCGTTTTGCAGGTCGACAAATTGCTTCGGTGCCCGCGCCGTACCTTTTTCGTGGGGCACATGGAACAGCGCCAGGGTCGGTTCCTGCAGCTGATTCAGGGCTTTGGGCAACACCCCTTCCACGGCCTTGAAACCGGCTTCGCTGGCCGCACGTGCGCCGCCCTCAAAACCATCGGCCAGGCTGTCGCCCAGCGGGTAGACACCATTGATACCGCCCACACATACGCGCTTTTGCGGCGCTTCGCCGGGGACGAAACCGAGAATATCTTCACGCCAGGTCGGTTTGCCGCCCAGGTGCGAGGCCAAGTGAACTACCGGGCTGTAGCCGCCCGAAGTGGCCAGCAAATCGCACTCCAGCCACTCGCCGGGGCTGGCAACGCTGAGAGCCTTGACGTCGATCGCCGCCACTCGTGCACCCGTTACATGCTTGCTGCCACGGGCTTCGATCACCGCACTCCCGGTGAGGATGCGAATGCCTTTGGCCCGAGCTTCTTCGACCAGCGCACCACGGGGGTTGCTGCGTGCATCGGCAACAGCAACCACTTGCTGGCCGGCGTCGAGCCAGTCCAGGGCTACGCGGTAGGCATGATCGTTGTTGGTACTGAGCACCAGTTTTTTGCCCGGTGCCACGCCATAGCGGCGCACATAGGTGGACACGGCTCCGGCGAGCATATTGCCCGGTACGTCGTTGTTACCGTACACCAACGGCCGCTCGCAGGCACCGGTGGCCAATACCACGCGCTTGGCCCGGACCCGGTGAATACGCTGGCGTACCTGACCGATAGGGGCGCGATCGCCGAGGTGATCGGTGATACGTTCGTGAATAGTCAGGAAGTTGTGGTCGTGATAGCCGTTCACCGTCGCGCGGGGCAACAGGATCACGTCGGGTAGCGTCTTGAGTTCGGCGATCACCTTGGCCACCCACTCCATGGCCGGTTTGCCGTCCAGGCTTTCGCGGCTGTCGAGCAGGCTGCCGCCGAATTCTTCCTGTTCATCGGCGATGATCACCCGCGCACCGCTGCGCGCTGCTGCCAGTGCCGCGGCCAGACCTGCAGGGCCTGCGCCGACAATCAGCACGTCGCAGTGGTGGTTCATGTTGTCGTATGTATCAGGATCATTCTGTGTAGGAGAACGCCCCAGCCCGGCCGCCTTACGAATGTACTTCTCGTAAGTCATCCAGAACGACTGCGGGTACATAAAAGTTTTGTAGTAAAAGCCCGGCGGCATCAGCTTGCCGCCGACCTTGCCGAGGATGCCCATCACATCATTGTTGACGTTGGGCCAGCCGTTGGTGCTGGTGGCCACCAGGCCCTGGTACAACGCCTGCTGCGTGGCGCGCACGTTGGGGATTTGCGTGGCCTCGGTGGCACCGATCTGCAACACCGCGTTGGGCTCTTCAGCACCGGCGGCGTAAATGCCTCGAGGCCGGGAATATTTGAAACTGCGGCCAATCACGTCAACGCCGTTGGCCAGCAAAGCGGCCGCCAGGCTGTCGCCCTCGTAGCCTTTGTATTGTTGACCGTTGAATGTGAAGCTCAGCACCTTGGTGCGGTCAACGCGGCCGCCATTGGGCAAGCGATGGGTCTGGCTCATACTTTTTCTCCCAGCTCGCGGGTGGCCGTGGTGGCCGCAGGTACTGCCTGCTCAGTGAACTGCGGCTTGCTGCCGATCAGGTAGGTTTCAAGAATTTCGTAGGTCACGGTATTGCGCGTGGCATTGAAAAACTGCCGGCAACCGGCGACGTGGTTCCACAGTTCGTGGTGCAGGCCACGGGGGTTGTCGCGAAAGAACAGGTAGTCGCCCCATTCAGCGTCGGTGCAACTGCCAGGGTCGAGCGGGCGCGGGATATGCGCCTGGCCGCTGGCGTGGAATTCCTCTTCGGAGCGAAGCTCGCCGCAATGGGGACAGAAGATATGCAACATGGGTATTTCTCCTGTTAGTGGGCGACAGCGGCAGCGCCGTGTTCGTCGATCAGGGCACCGGTGTGGAACCGGTCAATGGAAAACGGCGCGGCCAGCGGGTGCATCTCGCCCTTGGCCAGGCTGGCAGCGAACACGTTGCCCGAACCCGGCGTGGCCTTGAATCCACCCGTGCCCCAGCCGCAGTTAAAGAACAGATTGGGCACCGGGGTTTTCGAGATGATCGGGCAGGCGTCGGGTGTGGTGTCGACGATGCCGCCCCACTGACGGTTCATGCGCACGCGGGACAACACAGGGAACATTTCCACAATCGCCTGGATCGTGTGCTCGATCACCGGGTACGAACCGCGCTGGCCGTAGCCGACCCAGCCGTCGATACCCGCGCCGATCACCAGGTCGCCCTTGTCGGACTGGCTGATATAGCCGTGTACGGCGTTGGACATGATCACGCTGTCGATAATCGGCTTGATCGGCTCCGACACCAGCGCTTGCAGCGGGTGGGATTCGATCGGCAGGCGAAAGCCGGCCTGACGCGCCATATGCCCCGAGTTGCCAGCCGTGACCACACCGACGCGCTTGGCGCCGATAAAGCCCTTGCTGGTTTCGACGCCGATGCACACGCCGTTTTCCTTGCGAAAGCCGAGCACTTCGGTTTGCTGGATCAGGTCTACGCCCAGAGCATCGGCGGCACGGGCAAAGCCCCAGGCCACGGCATCATGGCGGGCCACGCCGCCACGCCGTTGTACGGTGGCGCCGATGATCGGGTAGCGGGTGTTCTTCGAGCAATCGAGGTAGGGAATCTCGTCCGCTACTTGTTTGCCGTTGAGCAGTTCACCGTCCACACCATTGAGGCGGTTGGCGCTGACCCGACGCTCGGAGTCACGCATGTCCTGCAGGGTGTGGCACAGGTTATAGACGCCGCGCTGGGAGAACATCACGTTGTAGTTCAAGTCCTGGGATAAACCTTCCCATAGCTTCATCGCGTGTTCGTACAGGTGCGCCGACTCGTCCCACAAATAGTTGGAGCGCACGATGGTGGTGTTGCGTGCCGTGTTGCCGCCACCCAACCAGCCTTTTTCAACCACGGCCACGTTGGTGATGCCGTGTTCCTTGGCCAGATAGTAAGCAGTTGCCAGACCATGGCCGCCGCCGCCGACGATGACCACGTCATAGACCTTTTTCGGGGTCGGCGTGCGCCACATCTTCTGCCAGTTTTCGTGGTGGCTGAGGGAGTGCTTGAAGAGGCCGAAGCCTGAATACCGTTGCATAGGATCTACTCCAAAAACGCGCTCAGCGATAAACCGGGAAGTCTTGGCACAGCGAAGTCACCTGGCGGGCCACATCGGCCTCGATATCGGCATCGCCGAGGTGATCGAGAACGTCGCAGATCCAGCCTGCCAGCTCCGTGCATTGCGCCACTTTGAAACCACGGGTGGTCACCGCCGGGGTGCCGATACGCAGGCCCGAGGTCACAAACGGTGATTGCGGGTCGTTAGGCACGGCATTCTTGTTGACCGTGATATGGGCGCGGCCCAGGGCGGCGTCGGCGTCCTTGCCGGTCAATCCCTGGCGGATCAGGCTGAGCAGGAACAGATGATTGTCGGTACCACCCGAGACCACGTCATAGCCACGCTTGATAAACACCTCGGCCATGGCCTGGGCGTTGTCGATGACCTGCTTTTGATAGGTTTTGAAACCCGGTTCCAGCGCTTCCTTGAAGCACACTGCCTTGGCCGCGATCACGTGCATCAAGGGCCCGCCCTGACCGCCGGGGAACACCGCCGAATTGAGTTTCTTTTCCAGGGCTTCGTTGGCCTTGGCCAGAATCAGGCCGCCACGGGGGCCGCGCAGGGTTTTGTGGGTGGTGGTGGTCACCACATCGGCATACGGCAGCGGGTTGGGGTACAACCCGGCAGCGACCAGACCGGCAACGTGGGCCATGTCGACAAACAGGTAGGCTCCCACCTTGTCTGCAATCTGACGAAAGCGTGGGAAGTCGAGGAATTTTGAGTAGGCCGAGAACCCGGCAATGATCATTTTGGGTTGATGTTCAACAGCCAGACGCTCGACTTCGTCGTAGTCGATCAAGCCGGTGCTGGTGTCGATGCCGTACTGCACGGCGTTGTACAGCTTGCCCGAAAAACTGACGCTGGCCCCATGGGTCAAGTGACCACCATGGGCCAGGCTCATGCCCAGCACGGTGTCACCGGCGTTGAGCAATGCCAGGTAGACGGCTGCGTTGGCCTGGCTGCCGGAATGCGGCTGCACGTTGGCGTAATCGGCGCCGAACAACTGTTTGGCGCGGTCGATGGCCAACTGCTCAACTTTATCCACATGTTCGCAGCCGCCGTAATAGCGTTTGCCTGGGTAGCCTTCGGCGTACTTGTTGGTCAGACCGCTGCCCTGGGCTTCCATCACCCGCTGGCTGGTGTAGTTTTCGGAGGCGATCAGTTCGATGTGATCTTCCTGGCGCTGATCTTCAGCATTCATGGCCGCCAACAAGGCGTCATCGTAACCCTGGATCTGATCCTGCTTGCTGAACATCGCGTTCTCCCAGCGCCAGCGCGCCTTTTGGTCTCGGTGGGGCTAATGCCCTTTGAGCCAGATGGTAGAGCTGGCGCAGGCAGACCAAATGCCCATGGACGCCACGCAATGGTGCGTTTACGACATGGTTTCCCATAACCCTGTGGGAGCGGGCTTGCTCGCGATACTGGCTGCGAGGTTTGTCTGGCGAAACCGGGAGATGCCATCGCGGGCAAGCCCGCTCCCACATTTTGTTACAGGCCTTTGGGTTATTCTTTTGTAGGGCATTTCCGCACTTTAAGTCGCGCCTGTGCACCTGCCAGATTCTTGGATAAAGTGCACAACACTATTCGACCATGGAACCGGGAAATGACTGACAAGAGCCAACAATTCGCCAGCGACAACTACTCCGGTATCTGCCCTGAAGTCTGGTCCGCCATGGAAAAAGCCAACCACGGCCACCAGCGCTCTTACGGCGACGACGAATGGACGCTGCGCGCCTCGAACGATTTTCGCAAACTGTTCGAAACCGACTGCGAAGTGTATTTCGCCTTTAACGGCACGGCGGCCAACTCCCTGGCGCTGTCGTCCCTGTGCCAGAGCTTTCACAGCGTGATCTGCTCCGAGACCGCCCACGTCGAGACGGACGAATGTGGCGCTCCGGAATTTTTTTCCAACGGCTCCAAGCTGCTGATCGCCCGCACTGAAAACGGCAAGATCACCCCCGAGTCAATCCGCGAGATCGCCCTCAAGCGCAAAGATATCCACTATCCAAAACCGCGGGTGGTCACCATCACCCAGGCCACTGAAGTCGGCAGCGTGTACCGCCCTGAAGAAATCCGCGCGATCAGCGACACCTGCAAGGAGTTGGGCCTGTTGTTGCACATGGACGGCGCCCGTTTCTCCAATGCCTGCGCATTCCTGGGCTGCACGCCCGCCGAACTGAGCTGGAAAGCCGGGGTGGATGTGCTGTGCTTTGGCGGCACCAAGAACGGTATGGCGGTGGGCGAGGCGATTCTGTTTTTCGACCATGCCTTGTCAGTGGATTTTGACTACCGCTGCAAACAGGCCGGGCAACTGGCTTCGAAAATGCGTTTTTTATCGGCGCCGTGGGTGGGCCTGCTGGAAAACGACGCCTGGCTCAAACACTCGCGCCATGCCAACCACTGCGCGCAGTTGCTGAGTCAGTTGGTGAGTGACATTCCGGGGGTCGAGCTGATGTTTCCGGTGGAAGCCAATGGCGTGTTCCTGCAACTGTCGGAACCGGCCGTAGCGGCACTGACCGCCAGGGGCTGGCGCTTCTATACCTTTATCGGCAAGGGCGGGGCACGCTTCATGTGCTCGTGGGATACCGAGGAAGCACGGGTGCGGGAACTTGCGGCGGATATTCGCGAAGTGATGTCCGCTTAAAGCGCACGTAACATCAATAACACTGTGGGAGCGGGCTTGCTCGCGATGGCATCAGCGCGGTCGTGCAGACAAACCGCGTTGCCTGAATCGCGAGCAAGCCCGCTCCCACAGGGGGTGATTGGTTTGCGAACCGTCAGGATTGCCCCAGGGTTCGCTCAATCACATCGACCGTGGCGCTGACTTGCTCTTGATAACGGTCGAGTTCCTGTTTGTGGCTCAGTTGCAACTCAATCTGTTTTGAACACAGATTCAGTGCTGCCAGCACCAGCAGCTTGTCCCCGATCAGGCTCGGGTACTTTCTTTTCGTTTCGGCCAGGGCGGCTTTCAACATGACCGTGGCCGCCATCAGGGTTTTCTGCTCCCCCTCCGGCGCCTTGATCGTGTAGTCGTTACCCAAAATCGAGACGACATTTACTCCGTCTCTGTCAAGGCTCATGCGCTGACAGGGCTCGCGCGCTCAACCAGTGCCTGGATGCGGGCTGCGGTCGCGCCTTGCTTTTCTTCCTGTTCCATCAGGGTCAGTTGCAGGCTTTCGTTCTCGTCACGGGCCTGGGCCAGTTCGGTGTTCAGTTGCTCGTTGGCATCCAGCAGTTCTTGTTTTTGCTGTACCAGGTCGCTGACCAGTTGTTCCAGTTTGCTAAGGGATGACTCAATCATGGTGATGTTCTCAAGCAGTTTCGAAGGGCGCGTACGATAAAGAAAAGTCAGCGGCTAAGCTAGCGGCAACCTTGCTTTCAGACCCCTAAAGACTGTGGTTTGCAACCTTTGTTCCCTGCCAGGGTTCTGGAGCCACGAAAGCCCGTCAAAACTCAATCCGCACATCCCCTTTCGGTACGCTGCAGCACGACAGGATATAACCCTCGGCCACATCTTCGTCGGTAATGCCGCCGTTGTGCTCCATGTCCACCTCCCCCCCCAGTTTCAACACCTTGCATGTCCCGCAAATGCCCATGCCGCAAGCCTTGGGGATCATCAGTCCGAGTTTGGCCGCTGCCGCATGCACGGTCTCGGCTGGTCCCACACGAATGCTCTTGCCGGACGCGGTGAATTCCACCTGGTTCAAGTCCGCCACGTCCAGCTCCGGTGCGTCCGCCGCCTGCTCGGCCTGTTCTACCGCTTCAGCCCGCACTTCAGGCGGCGTCGCGCCAAAGGATTCTTCGTGGTAACGGCTCATGTCAAAACCGTTGCTTTCCAGCAGGCGCTTGACCGCGTTCATGTAAGGCGTCGGCCCGCAGCAAAACACCTCGCGCTCCATGAAGTCGGGGGCCATCAGGTCGAGCATCTTATGATTCAGATAACCGCGATACCCGGCCCAGGGTTCGCCCAGCCCGTGCTTCTCGCAGATCAGGTGCAGGCTGAAGTTGTCGATACGCGAGGCCATATGCTCCAGCTCGCGGTGATAAATGATGTCCTTGGGCGAGCGGGCGCTGTGGATAAACACCATGTCGACATTGGCGTTGGTGTCGTAAAACCAGCGTGCCATCGACATTACCGGGGTTATACCGACACCGCCGCTCAGATAGAGCACTTTGGGGCTCGGCGCGTCGATGGCGTTAAACAGTCCCACCGGCCCGTGCACGGCCAGCTCCTGGCCTTCGCTCAAGGTGTCGTGCAGCCAGTTGGAAACCCGGCCACCGGGCACCCGCTTGATGGTCACCGAAAAGCTGTACGGCACCGAGGGTGAGCTGGAAATAGTGTACGAGCGCATCACCGGGTCACCGTCGATTTCCAGCTCCAGGGTCACGAATTGCCCCGGTTTGAAAAAGAACAGGATCGGCTGGTCGGCCATAAAACAGAAGGTGCGCACATCCCAGGTTTCCTGAATCACTTTGACGCATCGCACGATGTGTCGGCCATTGGCCCAGGTCTGGGTGGTTACCGGGTTCAGAAAGCTATTGGACATGCGCTTCTCCACGGCCGACAGCCGGCCTCTTGCTGGCGATTCTGCGCATGCCCCGAAGCGGCCATTTATCCATTCGCGACATCCACATACTTATCGCGACCAGCCCCTGAAAACAGCACCTTCAGCGTCGGGAACAGATTGGGCCATGTCGCCCGTAGATATGGCTGCGGCGCACTTCGAACGCACACTCAGCGCCACTACCACTTGTATTGCTTTGCCTTGCGTCGAACCCCTGATCAGCCATTTTTAGGCCACATCCGATGGCCATGAGGACTACAACGATGGACGTCACCGCAAACTTGAGCCTGGGCGATCCACTGGAACCCGCACGCAAGGCCACCGCCGAGATGCTGCAGAACCGCGAGCGGACATTTTCGCTGCCACAGCCGTTTTATAACGACGAGCGCCTGTTCGAAATCGATATGCAGGAGATCTTCCAGAAGGAGTGGCTGATTGCAGGCATGACTTGCGAGATACCGGCCAAGGGCAACTTCCTGACCCTGCAGGTGGGCAAGAACCCGATTATCGTGATTCGCGGCGCAGAAGGTCAGGTGCATGCCTTTCATAACGTGTGCAGCCATCGTGGTTCACGACTGTGCACCAGCGAAAAAGGCAAGGTCGCCAAACTGGTGTGTCATTACCACCAGTGGACCTATGAGCTGGACGGGCGCTTGCTGTTTGCCGGCACCGAGATGGGTGCGGACTTCGACATGAAGCAATACGGCCTCAAGCCGGTGAACGTCAAAACCGCGGGCGGCTATATCTTTATCAGCCTGGCCGAGAACCCTCCCGCCATCGACGAGTTCCTCGCCACACTGAACCACTATATGGAACCTTACGACATGGAAAACACCAAGGTGGCGATTCAAACCACCCTGGTGGAAAAGGCCAACTGGAAACTGGTGCTGGAAAACAACCGCGAGTGCTACCACTGCAACGCGTCGCACCCCGAGTTGCTCAAGACCCTGCTTGAATGGGACGACGTCACCGACCCGCGCGCCGACCAAGCATTCAAGGATCACGTCGCCGCCTCAGCAGCCGCCTGGGACGCCGAGAAAATTCCTTATGCCCACGCCAGCTTCGGCCTGCGTAACCGCATCGTGCGCATGCCACTGCTCAAGGGCACGGTCTCGATGACCCTAGACGGCAAGCAAGGCTGTGCAAAACTGATGGGGCGCATCAAAAACCCGGACCTGGGCTCAATGCGCATCCTGCACTTGCCGCATTCGTGGAACCACTGCATGGGCGACCATATCATCGTATTTACCGTATGGCCGATCAGCGCGCAGGAAACCGTGGTCAGCACCAAATGGCTGGTGCACAAGGATGCGGTAGAAGGCGTGGACTACGACGTGGAGCGCATGCGCAAGGTCTGGGACGCCACCAACGACCAGGATCGCCGGCTGGCTGAAGAAAACCAGCGCGGCATCAACTCGGTCGCCTACCAGCCAGGGCCGTACTCGCAAACCTACGAGTTTGGCGTGGTCAACTTTGTCGACTGGTACAGCGAGCGGCTGCTGAACAACCTGGGGGCAGCGCCTGCGGCGTATCTCAAGGGTGTGGTTGCCCAGTAAACCTGCATCTGCGCAGGGGGCGATTAACTGGGAAGTGGACAATGCATCAAATACGCCTCACCCGTTACGCGGATCAGCGGGTGGGGCGTTATCTGGCAGGTTTTGACGATCTCAAAACCATGGCGCTCATAAAATCGACGGGCACCTGTGTTCGCCGCATAGTCGATCAGGCTCAAACCGGTCAGCCCCAGTTCGCCGCAACGCGCCTTGGCATGCAGCAAGAACCTGGCGCCCAACCCGAGGTTTCGCCAGCCCTTATGCAAAGCCAGGCTTGAGATATACAGCGTGTCCGGGATTTCCATATCCGCATAAGGTGCCAGCACCGGGTCAGTCTCAGGCTGGGCATCCGGGTCGTCGCGCATCACAAAGCTGTGCATCATGCCGATCACCAGGCCCTCGGCCTCGGCAATCCAGCAGTTTTCATACGAAAATATGACCCCCGCACGGGCATAACGCATCTCCCCGACGTCCAGTAGTTGCTGACCCGGCTGCGCCATCTGACTCCAGATGTAATCGGCGCAGCCTTCGGACGATATCTGAAAAAGACGTGCAATTTCGCGTGCATCGGCACGCACTGCTGGACGAAATGAAACGCTCATTCGTTTTACTCCACGGGGGCACAGGACTCTTTTTAGCTCAAACCGATTCAAGTCAACAACACACAACCCCGGCCTCATTTATGTCCATGTATTGCATGCTAATGATCGTTTTTTAACCACTCCCCTCTAGCCCATGCAATCAAAGGGCTACAGCCCTTCACCAACATCTTGTCCACAGGCACACCCACAGCAACTGTGGGGAAGTCATGGATCACTACCGGGGCAGACATCTGTACATTTTTTGTGCAAACCTGCACAAGCCACGGTTTTAAAGGCCTGCAGATAACCACACCCACCTTATCCACAGCTTGACCAACTGAATATGTGTGCAACTTTATCCACCCTGTTGAAAACTCCCTTAGCCCTTGTATTGGCTGGTTTTATCCCATCAAAAGACGATGCCAACGTGGATTGAACATTTTTTGATCAGCACCTTGGAGCCCTTTAATATAAAGGCCTGCAGGATAGAGCGAACAACTTATCCACACCTTCACCAACAGAGTTTGTGGGTAAACAGAGCAAGCGCTCTGCAAGTGTGATTTCCTGGCAGCGATCATTTTTTGTACAAACCTGCAGGAGCCACGTCAGCCGGGCCCTGCAAGCAAATACAGACAGGTTACCCACAGGCAGGCACACAGAAACCCGGGGTAACTTTGCGCAGATGTCTGGCAGTACCTTGCCTACTAAAAAGCTGTCCGCAAACTCGCTCGCGAAGGCAGTGATATCAGACGTTAAAAACACTGGATCGATCACCATCATCTGCCACGTTTCTTAGACTTTTTAGAGATTTGGCATCACGCCATACATTATATCAATTTCAGCCTGCAAGGCCCCTCCCCCTTATTAAACAACTCTAAACACTCACAAAATGAACAATCCAACAAAAAGATAACCAACTCACTATTAGCTGGTTCATTTCAATGGATCCAATTTTGATTGAAGGATAATTGCCATCAATCGAATAAGTCCTATATTTATTTTTATGCAGCCTGTTCGCCACCCTGTTTATACAGGCACTCAACCACCTACAAAAACTGCAGGTAACACGCCCCTAAAACCCGCCAATACTTATAGTTTAAACGTGAAAATTTTGTGATCTTGCGCGCCACACTTAACACTGCGGATTCCTTATTAATTATCAATAAAACCGTGCAGATTCAACAGGATAAAACAATCTATCAATTAGATTGGCGCCCCTGCTTTATCCGTTATCTGAAACGGCGAGGTCTTGATATGAAACATTCATTTTTGATTATACTTGTCATATGTGCCGGATTAACACCGACCTTCGCTCATGCCAATTGCTGGCAGGATGCAGGCAACCGCTATGACATTGATCCGTTGCTGTTACATGCCATTGCCCAAGTTGAATCGAAAATGAATCCGGCCGCACGCAACGTCAATAAAGACGGGACTTACGATATAGGCTTGATGCAAGTCAACAGTCGCCATTTGAAACACCTTGCCACTTTTGGCATTAGTGAATATCAACTACAGACTCAACCCTGCACCAGTGTCATGGCCGGTGCCTGGATCCTCGCCAAATTTGTCAAACAACTGGGTTACAGCTGGGACGCCGTGGGCGCCTATAACGCCGGAACAAAGGCAAATCGTGAACATCTGCGCAATCGCTACGCCCTTCGCGTCAAGGGGTACTACGGGCAGTTAGTCAGCCAGCGCGAGCAAAGACTCCAGGCTGACGCCCGTAAATCTCAGGCCATATTTGCATCTGGCGGCGAGCGCAAATACAAATGATGTCGCTGGCTCAGGTTCCGGCCGCAAACGCTAGCGCACAACGCCTTCTTCGATCAGGAGCTTGAGAATCACCTCGGCTCCCGCTTGAGCACTGAGCCCTTTGTGAACTTGCCCGGAACCCCCAGCCGCCTTGGCGGTAGCTGCTTTCATGCGATCTGCGCCACTTTTGGCCCTTATCACCTTCAAGCGCTTGGGCCGTGGTCGGGCAGGTTGCAATACGCCGGTTGTGGATAACTCATCGGCAACGATTTCAACCACTTCGGCACTGACCAGCCCCCTTGTAGCCGGGCCGTAGGCGCTTTGGCGCGCCTTGGGAGCAGCGTTATCCACAGTAACCATAAATGGCAGTCGCACTTGCAGCCTGCGCCGCTGCCCCCGGGGCAAGGCTTGCAGCACCTGGGCCACGCCATTGTGGATAGATTCGATCTGCGCCACGCCTACCAGCAGCGGCCAGCCCAGCTCTTCGGCCAACAGGTACGGCAGCATGCCCGAACCCTCACCGGTTTCGGCCTGGCTGCCGGTGAGTACCAGTTGCACGCCCGCTTCACGGATGTAATCGCGCAACGCTGGCACGGCATCGGCGCCGTCGGGTTGCTCCAGCACATGAAGCTCCTCCAGTCCCATGCCCAGATAGGCGCGCAAGGCCGGTTCATGGGGGTTGCCCGCGTGCAGCACATGCAGGCTCTCTCCGGCCAGCTCCAGGCCCAGTTCGACAGCACGGGCGTCCTGTTCGGCGCGACGGGCGCGGCCTGAAGCAGGATGGGCGCCGATTGAAACCAGTGCAACGGTGGCGATGGTCATTTGCAAATCTCCAGACTGAACTCAATCCTGTGGGAGCGGGCTTGCTCGCGATGGAATCACTGCGGTGTATCAGGCTGACCGGGTCGCCCGAATCGCGGGCAAGCCCGCTCCCACAGAGGTTGCGCTGCGCCAGTTATCCACAGCCTCGATCAGTGCCTCAAGCACCGCCGCACCGTCACCAATCACCGACACATCCGCGCGTTTGACCATGTCGCAGCCAGGGTCAAGGTTGATCGCCACCACCTTGTCACAGGCACCAATCCCTTGCAGATGCTGGATCGCACCGCTGATCCCGACCGCCACATACACCCGCGCCGTGACCCATACCCCGCTGGCCCCCACCTGACGCTCGCGACCCATAAAGCCATCGTCCACCGCCACCCGTGATGCACCTTCGGTGGCGCCAAGGGCAGTGGCAGCCCTGTGGAAAAGTCCCCAGTCCTTGATCCCGTTACCACCGCTGAGGATAAATTCGGCTTCAGCCATGGGAATCGCAGCAGGGTCAACTTCAACTGCGCCCAGATCCTCAATACGCGGCAAACAGCTGGCAGCTGCTGTGGATAACTGCACCTCCAGCGCTTCATGCCGGGTTTCACTGACCGGCTCGGCACACTCGGCCGCTGCCAGAATCAACCGCCGCAACGGCTGGACGACATCTTGCTGACCTGCCCCGGCACGGCCGATGCAAACGCCATCCTTGAGTTGCCACACCCGCGTGGCCGGGCGTTCTCCCAGGCTGGCGGCAAAGCGCCGGCCCAATTCACCGCCACCACTGCGGCTGTCAGGCAATAGCCAGTGGCGTGGCGTGAACTGGTTATCCACAGCCCGTAAACCCAGCACCTGGTGCTCCGGTGCATAACCTTCACTGTCGAGCATCAACAGCCGATCAACCCCGGCCGTGGCAAAGGCGGTCTCTCTGGACTCGCCGAATACCACCGCCAGCACCGCTCCGTCGCTGCCCGCCAATTGGTGGGCCAGCCCCAGCAGATCGCGGTCGTGGCTGCTCAGGCGGCCCCCGACCATATCCGGCACCACGGCGATATAAAACGCCGGGGCCGCGACCTGATGCAGCGGTAATTGCACCTCGACGCTGGCCGCGCGCCTGCTGGTCCCGCCCTGCTGCGCGCCGCTGCGGTCTATGCGCTTGATGCCGTTGGGCCCGATAAAACCTGCACCATGGACATTTTTGCGCACTACGCCATTGGGCCCCATCCAGCTCTGCTGCAAGGGTTGCATGGCCGCGTGCAACGGATGCAGACGGTTACGGGCGATCCACTCGGCCCGTGGGTCGCGGCGGATAATGTCACTCATGCGATCACCTCCGATTCTGGCCGTCGGACAGGTTTGGCCACGACGTCTTCAATCAGCGCATCGGCCACCAGTTCGGCAATGTCCTTGATTTGCGGACGGGGTTCGACCACCCCTTCGAGCATCGCCGTGCATTGCGGGCAACCCACCGCCACACGCTCGGCGCCCGTCTCACGGATATCGTCCATGCGCATGTCGGGGATCCTCTGCTTGCCGGGGATGTCGGTAATCGGCGCACCGCCACCGCCACCGCAGCAACGGGAACGAAAGCCCGAACGCTGCATCTCCTTGACCTCGATGCCCAAGGCGCGCAGTACCGCACGCGGCGCCTCGTATTCGCCGTTATAGCGGCCCAGGTAGCAGGGGTCGTGATAGGTCACGCTGCCGCCCACATCCGCGGCAAGATTGAGCAGGCCGGCATCGATCAACTCGGCCATATAAGTGCTGTGATGTTGCACAAGGTAGTCGCCGCCAAAGGCGCCGTATTCGTTTTTCAGCACATGAAAACTGTGCGGATCGCAGGTGACGATGCGCTGGAAGCTGTACTGCGCCAGGGTCTGGATATTGCGCTTAGCCAGCGCCTGAAAGGTCGCTTCATCCCCCAGACGCCGGGCCACGTCGCCACTGTCGCGCTCTTCCAGGCCCAGCACGGCAAAGTTGACCCGGGCGGCCTTGAGCACTTTGACAAAGGCACGCAAGGTGCGCTGGTTACGCATGTCGAAAGCCCCGTCACCGACCCAGAACAACACGTCCACGGCGGGCTTGTCGCGCATCAGGTCGAGGTTCAGGTCCGCAGCCCAGTTCATCCGCCCGCCGGGGGCAAAACCGCCGGGGTTATCGGTGGCGATCAGGTTGTCCAGCACCTGCGCGCCATTGTTCGGTGTCGCACCTTTTTCCAGGGTCAGGAAACGGCGCATATCGACGATGGCGTCCACATGCTCGATCATCATCGGGCACTCTTCAACGCAGGCGCGGCAAGTGGTGCAGGACCACAGCGTGTCGGCATCGACCAGCCCGTTGACGATCGGCTGATGCGGGTTGCCGCCATGCTCACCAATAGGTTTGCCGGGATAGGGACTGCCAGCAAAGTGAGCATCGGTGCCGCCCGCGAGGCCGACCACCATGTCCTGAATCAGTTTCTTTGGATTGAGCGGCTGGCCGGCGGCGAAAGCCGGGCAGGCGGCTTCGCATTTGCCGCATTGCACGCAGGCGTCAAACCCCAGCAATTGGTTCCAGGTGAAATCCTTGGGTTTTTCCACGCCCAGAGGCGCACTGCGATCGTTTAAATCCAGCGGTTTTAGCCCTGTTGAACGGCCGCCGCCAAAGCGCTCGGCGCGGCGGTGCCAGGCCAGATGCAATGCGCCCGCGAAGGCGTGCTTCATCGGCCCGCCCCAGGTCATGCCGAAAAATAATTCCGACACACCCCACGCCACGCCCACGCTTAAAACCGCCGCCAGCACCCAACCGCCGAAGCCTTCGGGCAACAGCCCTGCAACCGGCAAGGTGAGGATGAAAAAACTGGCGGAAAACACCAGCAAGCTTTTCGGCAGGCGCATCCACGGGCCTTTGGACAGGCGCGAGGGTGGGTTCAGGCGACGCTTGAAGACGAACACAGCACCGATAAACATCAACGCGGTGGCGAACAGCAAGGCATAGCCGAGGATGCGGTTATGCAGGCCCAGGCCATGCACCAGGATCGCCAGCACGGCCGCCAGCACAAAGCCGCCAGCAGTGGCGACGTGGGTGTTGGCCATGTATTTGTCGCGGGCGACCACGTGGTGCAGGTCGACCATGTAGCGCCGGGGCATGGCCAGCAGCCCGCCAAGCAGATCGACCTTGGCCGGGCGACCACGGCGCCACATGTTCATGCGCCGAATGGCGCCCGCAATCGCCAGGACGAGGGCGGCGAACAGCAGGATGGGAAGAACGATATTGAGCATGGTGAAGCTCCCAAAGACCACGCAGGTCTGATGTGAGAGCGGGCTTGCTCGCGATTCAGGCGACGCGGTGCATCAGCAACACCGCGTGATCGTTTATCGCGAGCAAGCCCGCTCCCACATTGGTTCGGTGTCGGGTCAAAAATCCTTGCACAACCGCAGCGCGTCATAGATCGCTGCATGCACGTTGCGCTGGGCCACACAGTCACCGATACGAAACAGCAGGTAGCCGTCCCCCGCCTCGCTCAAGCACGGTTGCGGCTTGATCGCGAACAGCGCTTCGACGTCGATCTGGCCCTTGTTGCGCGAATCCGGCTTGAGCCCGTAATACAGCTCTTCATCCGGTCGCACACCGTTTTCGATGATTACCTGATCGACCACCCGCTCCTCTTTGACACCGGTGTATTCGTTCTCCAGCACAGCAATCACCTTGTCACCCTCGCGGTAGACCTTCTCCAGCATCATGTCGCCGGTCATGACCACTTCCTTGGGATACAGGCTGCGGTAATACGTGGGGAATGACGTGCCGCCAATGGCCACACCGGGCTTGGTGTCGTCGGTCACGATCTCGACCTGCGCTCCCTTGTCCGCCGCAAAATCGGCCACCGACATACCGGTAAATTCGCAAATGGTGTCGTACACCAGCACGTTTTTACCGGGCGCCACTTTGCCGTCGAGTACATCCCAGCTACTGACCACCAGCCCTTCGGCCGCGCCCCAGTGTTCGTTCTGCTCCACAAACGGGTGCCCGCCCACCGCCAGCACCACAATGTCCGGCCGCAAGTCCATGATCGTCGCCGCATCCGCTGCGGTGCCCAGGCGCAGGTCAACTTTCAGGCGCGCCAGTTCCAGTTGAAACCAGCGGGTGATGCCTGCCATCTGGTCACGCTGGGGCGCTTTGGAGGCGGTGGTGATCTGCCCGCCGACGGCGTCCTTTTTCTCGAACAGGGTCACGTCATGACCGCGCTCGGCAGCTACCCGTGCCGCCTCCATCCCTGCTGGCCCGGCGCCGACAATCACCACCTTGCGTTTGGCCCCGGTGGATTTTTCGATGATATGCGGCACGCCCATATATTCCCGGGAGGTGGCCGCGTTCTGGATGCACAGCACGTCCAGCCCCTGGTACTGACGGTCAATGCAGTAGTTGGCACCCACGCATTGTTTAATCTGGTCGACCTGGCCCATCTTGATCTTGGCGATCAGGTGCGGGTCGGCGATATGGGCACGGGTCATGCCCACCATGTCGACATAACCCCCTTCCAGAATCCGCGTGGCCTGGTTCGGATCCTTGATGTTCTGCGCATGCAGCACCGGGGCCTTGACCACTTCCTTGATCCCGGCGGCCAGGTGCAAAAACGGCTCCGGCGGAAAGCTCATATTGGGGATTACGTTGGCCAGGGTGTTATGGGTGTCACAGCCCGAGCCGACCACGCCGATAAAGTCGAGCATGCCGGTGTCGTCGTAGTACTTGGCAATTTGTTTCATGTCCTCATGGCTCAGGCCATCAGGGTGAAATTCATCCCCGCACAGGCGGATGCCCACGCAGAAATCCGGGCCGACTTCAGCGCGCACGGCCTTGAGCACTTCGAGGCCGAAACGCATGCGGTTTTCAAAACTGCCGCCCCATTCATCCGTGCGTTTGTTGACACGCGGGCTCCAGAACTGGTCAATCATGTGCTGGTGCACCGCCGACAGCTCAACCCCGTCCAGTCCACCGGCTTTGGCCCGGCCTGCGGCACTGGCGTAGTTACCGATGATCCGCCAGATTTCTTCAGGCTCGATGGTTTTGCATGTGGCCCGGTGCACCGGCTCACGTACACCGGAAGGTGACATCAGGGTCGGCCAGTTGAAGCCGTCCCAGCGCGAGCGGCGGCCCATGTGGGTAATCTGGATCATGATCTTGGCGCCATGCTTGTGCATGGCATCGGCCAGGTTCTGGAAGTGCGGGATAATGCGGTCGGTGCTCAGGTTGACCGAACTCCACCACTCTTGTGGACTGTCGATGGCCACCACCGAAGAGCCGCCGCAAATCGCCAGGCCGATACCGCCCTTGGCCTTTTCTTCGTAGTACTGCACATAACGCTCGGTGGTCATGCCGCCATCGGTGGCATACACCTCGGCATGGGCGGTGCTCAGCACACGGTTGCGGATGGTCAGCTTGCCGATTTGAATCGGCTCAAACATTGCTTCGAACGCCATATCCCGATCCTCGACTTACAACGGCTTGACGATAAACAGGCCGTGGTCGTGGCCTTCTTCCGATCCGCTATAAACCTGTTCTGCCACGGTGCGGATGTTGCTGCCACGGGCGTGCAGAATCTGGTCCATGGCGCCGGCAAACCAGCCGGTGAACATGTAGTCGACCTTGCGCCCGACCTTGCCGTACACGTACACAAAGCAGGAGTGTTCCAGCTTGATGGTGGCAGTGCCTTTGTCGAGATCGATGTCCTGGATCTTGAACAGGCCCCAGCCGCGCTGGGACAGGCGTTTCATGTAGTGTTCGAACACCGCGACGCCTTCGATGCCGTGGCATTCGGCTTCTTTTTCGCACCAGTGCCAGGCGGATTTGTAGCCGGCCTTGTAAAGAATGTCGGCGTAGGTATCAGCGCCAAGGACTTCTTCAATGCCCATGTGGTTGTTGACGAAAAAGTGGCGCGGCACATAGAGCATCGGCAAGGCGTCGGAAGTCCAGACGCCGGTTTCGCTGTCGACTTCGATGGGTAATTGCGGGGCGATTTTGGCCATGGGTAGCGCTCCAAAAGATGATGAAGTCCCGTGCAGCTGTCGAAGGCTGCGTTCGAGCGCGAAGCGGTCGCAAAACCGCTCACTGCGCCCTGACAGGAAAAATGTGCAATATGGGTTTACGACTGCTTCGCAGCCGGACGCAGCCTTCGGCAGCTGCTACGCAACAAATACGGTGCAGTTACTCGCCCCAGACATCCTTGAGCACGTTGACCCAGTTCTCGCCCATGATCTTGCGCACCACGCGCTCGTTGTGGCCGCGCTTGAGCAGGGTTTCGGTCAGGTTGGGGAACTCGCCCACGGTGCGGATGCCCAGCGGGTTGATGATCTTGCCGAAGCTGGTCAGGCGGCGGGCGTAGCCCTTGTCGTGGGTCAGCATTTCGAAAAAGTCCTGACCGTGGCCCTGGGTAAAGTCAGTGCCGATACCGATCGAATCTTCGCCGACAATATTCATGGTGTATTCGATCGCTTCGGCGTAGTCGTCGATGGTCGAATCAATACCCTTGGCCAGAAACGGCGCGAACATGGTCACCCCGACAAAACCGCCATGGTCGGCAATGAACTTGAGCTCGGCGTCGGATTTGTTGCGTGGATGTTCCTTGAGGCCGGAAGGCAGGCAGTGGGAATAGCAGACCGGTTTTTTCGATTCCAGGATCACCTCTTCCGAGGTTTTCGAACCCACGTGGGACAGGTCGCACATGATCCCGACACGGTTCATTTCAGCCACTACTTCACGGCCAAACCCCGAGAGCCCGCCATCGCGTTCATAGCAGCCGGTGCCCACCAGGTTCTGGGTGTTGTAGCACATCTGCACCACGCCAACGCCGAGCTGCTTGAAGATCTCGATATAGCCCAGCTGGTCTTCAAAGGCATGGGCATTCTGGAAGCCGAAGATGATCCCGGTCTTGCCCTGTTCCTTGGCGCGACGGATATCGGCAGTGGTCTTGACCGCAAGCACCAGGTCGCTGTTGTCGCGGATCAGGGTCTGGCTGGCGACGATGTTGTTGATCGTGGCCTGGAAGCCCTCCCATACCGACACAGTGCAGTTGGCAGCGGTGAGGCCGCCCTTGCGCATGTCTTCAAACAGTTCGCGGTTCCATTTGGCAATGATCAGCCCGTCGATAACGATACTGTCTGCGTGCAACTCGGTTGGGCTCATCAGGCGTCCCCTTATTGGCGTTTGTTGCGCCGAATCGTCTGCCGGCGCTATTGGGGCCAGCATAGGCCCGGGGTCAAAACCAGCCGGGTGCAAAAGCGACAGCGCAATTGCCGAAAGCGTCAACACGCGACAAAGCCGCCGACAGCAATGTCATGAGCTATCTGTTCTTTGGCTCACGCATAAGCCAGAATCGGCCCCAACTATGGATTAGGAAGCGGCAATGAAATCGATTCTCCTGGCCTTGGCATTGTTCACCGGCGGCGCTCATGCAGCTGAAAATGCCGACTACAACCCGTGCGACGCGGTAGAAAACGACCGCCAAACCCTGGCGTGCTCGGTGTTCAGCAAGAATGCTGCCGAACAATTGCTGAGCGAAAACTACGAAGCCCTGCAGGAACGCATGACTTCGCTGTACGGCAGTAACGCGACGCAACTCAATAACATCCTGAGCAAGATAAAGACCGCCCAGGCCCTGTGGTTGCACCAGCGCGACGCCGATTGCGCAATTGCCGTGTTCCCCGCCACCGCCGGCACCGAAGCGTTCAACATTGCCCAGAACGATTGCATGGCGCGTATCAGCGATGACCGTTCAGAGTTTCTGGAATCGATCGGGCAGGACTGATCTTCATATTGAATAAACCAGGGTTTTTATGACTATTTGCGGTATCGAGATCAAAGGCAGCGAAGCCATTTTTGCAATGGCAGCCCAAGGCGCCAATGGCCTTGAACACAGGGCCAATGCCACCAAGAAAATCGCCCTGGACGACGATGACGAGAGCGTCAACGTCAAAGCCTTCGCCATGCAAATAGCGGCCTTTGTGAAAGCCAACGGCATCACCCGCATTGCAATCAAGAAGCGCAGCAAAAAGGGTGAATTTGCCGGTGGCCCGACTACCTTCAAGATCGAGGGCATCATCCAGTTGCTGGACGATTGCGAGGTGCAGTTGCTGTCGCCACAGACCCTCAATGCGCAATACAAGAAACACGCCTTCGACTTGCCCGCCTCGCTGAACAAGTATCAGCATGAGGCCTACAAGGCGGCGTGTGCGGCGTTGCTCAAGGGTTAGTAGCGGCAACCCGATCCTGCCTCGGCGCACAGGTAAACCGCGCCCGGTAGCTGCGGGTGAAATACGACGGTGACTCAAAGCCGCAGGCAATGCTGATGTCCAGCACGCTCATGTCGGTCTGACGCAGCAGTTGCCGGGCCTTTTCCAGGCGCAGGCCCAGATAGAAGTTGCGCGGGGTGTCGTTCAGGTGCAAACGGAACAGACGCTCCAGCTGGCGCCGCGTAACGTTGATGCCAAGCGCCAGTTGCGCAGTGCTCAGTGCTCAGTGCTCAGTGGCGGCTCGCTGTGCTGTTCCATCTCGCCAATCACCTGCACCAATTTCTTGTTATGAATGCCATAACGGCTGGCGACCTGCATGCGCTGGTGGTCTTTGCGCTGACGGATACGGCCAAGCACGAATTGCTCGGACACCTGAATCGCCAACTCAGGCCCATAAGCCTGGGCTATCAGGTCGAGCATCAGGTCGATGGAGGCTGTACCGCCCGCACAGGTGATGCGCTGGCGGTCAATCTCAAACAGCTCTTGAGTCACCTGCAGCCTGGGGTATGACTCCTTGAACGCTTCCAGCGCCTCCCAATGCAAGGTCAGGCGATAGCCGTCGAGCAAACCTGCCTGCGCCAGTACCACGCTACCCGTGTCGATGCCACCCAAGGTGACGCCGTCGTTGTCCAGCCGACGCAGCCACTGAATCAGCGCCGGGGTCACGTGGGTCAGCGGATCAAAGCCGGCCACCACCAACAACGTCGCCCCGGCTTCAAGTGCCTCAAACCCGCCTTCGGCATTGACCGACATACCGTTGCTCGCCAACACGGCGCCACCCCCGCAACTGAGCACATGCCAGCGGTACAGCTCACCGCGAAAACGGTTGGCCACCCGCAGCGGCTCGATGGCCGAAATAAAGCCCATTGAGGAAAAGCCGGGCAGCAGAAGGAAGTAGAAATCCTGGGCCATAGGGGGCGCTCACACGTCGGTTCAGCGGATTGAACCACAGTCAGGTCGCTGCAGTGCAAATCCACGTCGCCCCAGTGCGGTTGCGCAGCACGCCGCCTGCGTACCTTGGTATCACGGTGCACAAAGACGCCGATCCCCCAATAACAACCTGCCGAGGCCCTCCCCATGAAACGATTGATCAGCTGTTGCCTGCTGGTACTGAGCCCCTACGCGTTGGCGGCTGAAGATGCTTCGTGCAAGAACGTACGCATGGGCGTGGTCAATTGGACCGATGTAATCGCCACCAGCGCCATGGCGCAAACCCTGCTCGACGGTCTGGGCTATAAAACCAAACAGACCAGTGCCTCACAGCAAATTATTTTCGCCGGCCTGCGTGACAAGCGGCTGGACATGTTTCTGGGTTACTGGAACCCGATCATGAACCAGAGCATTACCCCGTTTGTGGACGCCAAACAGGTCACGGTACTGGCCGAACCGAGCCTTAATGACGCCAAGGCCATGCTTGCCGTTCCAACCTATATGGCTGACAAGGGGCTCAAAAGCTTTGCTGACATTGCCACATTCGAGAAAGAACTGGGCGGCAGGATTTACGGGATCGAACCGGGCTCCGGCGCCAATACCCAGATCAAGGCCATGATCGAGAAAAACCAGTTTGGCCTGGGCAAGTTCCAGTTGGTGGAGTCCAGTGAAGCCGGCATGCTCTCGGAGGTGACCCGCGCAGTAAAACGCAATGAGCCGATTGTGTTCTTCGGCTGGACCCCGCACCCGATGAATATTAATCAGGACATGACCTACCTGACGGGCAGTGAAGATGCCCTTGGCCCCGATGAAGGCCGGGCCACGGTGTGGACGGTCACTGCCCCGGACTACGCCAGCCGCTGCCCGAACGTCAGCCGTTTGCTCAGCAACCTGACCTTCAGCGCCGAAGACGAGAGCCGCATGATGCAGCCGCTGCTTGATCACAAGGATGCTCAAGCCTCCGCCCGGCAGTGGCTCAAGGACCACCCGCAAGACCAGCAGCGCTGGCTTGAAGGGGTGACCACGGTAGACGGCAAACCCGCTGCCGGGAACCTGAAACTCAGCGCTAAATAATTCAACACCGAGCCCGCCCTGCGCAGCCTGCAATGGCTGCGGTGTGGCGCTCTACGCCCCAAGGAAATGCCCCATGAACCACGACGTCATCATCACCTGCGCACTCACCGGTGCCGGCGACACCAGCGGCCGCAGCCCTTTGGTACCGGTCACCCCCAAGCAAATTGCCGAAGCTGCCGTGGAAGCGGCCAAGGCCGGAGCCACAGTAGTGCATTGCCATGTACGCGACCCGAAAACCGGGCAGTTCAGCCGCGATGTAGCGCTGTACCGCGAACTGATGGAGCGCATCCGCGAGGCGGACATCGACATCATCGTCAACCTCACGGCCGGGATGGGAGGGGACTTGCATATCGGCCCGGGTGAGAACCCGATGGAGTTTGGTCCCAACACCGACCTGGTCGGCCCGCTGACCCGTCTGGCTCACGTCGAGGAGCTGTTGCCGGAAATTTGCACCCTGGACTGCGGCACCCTGAACTTTGGCGACGGCGACACGATTTACGTGTCCACCCCGGCACAGCTGCGAGCGGGCGCCAAGCGCATCCAGGAACTTGGCGTTAAAGCCGAACTGGAAATTTTCGACACCGGCCATTTGTGGTTCGCCAAACAGATGATCAAGGAAGGCCTGCTGGATGACCCGCTGTTTCAACTATGCCTGGGTATCCCGTGGGGCGCTCCGGCAGACACCACCAGCATGAAAGCCATGGTCGACAATTTGCCGCCTGATGCGGTGTGGGCCGGTTTCGGCATTGGTCGCATGCAAATGCCGATGGCCGCGCAGGCGGTGCTGCTGGGCGGCAACGTGCGGGTCGGGCTTGAGGACAATTTATGGCTGGACCGAGGAGTGCTGGCCACCAACGGGCAACTGGTGGAGCGCGCCACAGAGATCCTCAGCCGCCTGGGTGCACGGGTGCTGAGCCCGGCAGAAGGCCGGGTGAAGATGGGCCTTAAAGAACGCCGCTAAGCAACTACGCAGCAGCATTGCCTGTGGGAGCGAGCCTGCTCGCGAAGGTCGTCAACGATAACGCCTGTTGACTGAGTTATCGCGGTGCCCTTGGAGCCTTCGCGAGCAGGCTCGCTCCCACGCACTCTCATTATTGTTATCCAGGAGCACGCCATGACCTTTATCACCGAGATTAAAACCTTCGCCGCCCTGGGCAGCGGTGTCATTGGCAGCGGCTGGGTTGCTCGCGCCCTCGCCCACGGCCTGGACGTGGTGGCCTGGGACCCGGCCCCCGGTGCCGAAGCGGCCCTGCGCAAACGCGTCGCCAAAGCCTGGCCTGCACTGGAAAAAAGCGGCCTTGCTGAAGGCGCATCCCAACACCGGCTGCGGTTTGTCAGCACCATTGATGAATGCGTGCGCGATGCCGATTTCATTCAGGAAAGCGCCCCGGAGCGGCTCGACCTGAAGCTTGAACTGCACAGCAAAATCAGCGCCGCCGCCAAACCCGATGCATTGATCGGCTCCAGCACCTCGGGCCTGCTGCCCAGCGAATTTTATGAAACCTCCACACACCCCGAGCGCTGCATTGTCGGGCACCCGTTCAACCCGGTTTACCTGTTGCCATTGGTCGAGGTGGTGGGCGGGCAAAAAACCGCTCCCGAGGCCATTCAGGCGGCGATCAAGGTTTATCAATCCCTGGGCATGCGCCCTCTACATGTGCGTAAGGAAGTGCCCGGGTTTATTGCCGACCGTCTGCTCGAAGCCTTGTGGCGCGAGGCGCTGCACCTGGTCAATGACGGGGTGGCCAGCACCGGTGAAATTGACGACGCCATTCGCTTTGGCGCAGGGTTGCGCTGGTCGTTCATGGGTACCTTTTTGACCTACACCCTGGCCGGTGGCGATGCCGGAATGCGACATTTCATGAACCAGTTCGGCCCGGCGCTGCAACTGCCGTGGACGTATTTGCCCGCTCCGGAACTGAGCGAAAAACTGATCGACGATGTGGTGGAAGGCACCACTGAACAACTCGGCCAGCACAGCATTGCCGCGCTGGAAAGCTATCGGGATGACTGCCTGCTGGCGGTGATGGAAGCGGTGAACGCAACCAGACTCAAACATGGCATGACCATCAACGACTGATCGAACCGCGAGGTACAGCATGCCCACCCTCACCACCTACACCACGCCCATTCTTGAAGAATGGGTCGATTACAACGGCCACTTGCGCGACGCCTTTTATCTGCTGATTTTCAGCTACGCCACGGATGCCCTGATGGACCGCCTGGGGCTGGACAGCCAGGGCCGCGAAGCCAGCGGTCATTCACTGTTCACCCTGGAGGTGCATCTTAATTACCTGCACGAGGTGAAGCTCGGCGCCCACGTTGAAGTGCGTACCCAGCTCATCGGCCACGACAA
This sequence comes from Pseudomonas sp. FSL R10-1339, assembly GCF_009600545.1. NCBI lineage: Bacteria > Pseudomonadati > Pseudomonadota > Gammaproteobacteria > Pseudomonadales > Pseudomonadaceae > Pseudomonas > Pseudomonas sp. FSL R10-1339. Next base: position 55,236 of record NZ_WIVQ01000010.1, read on the forward strand.
AAAACGCCTGCATGTCTATCACAGCCTGCACCTGGCAGGTGATGGGCGAGCCCTCGCGGGCAATGAGCAAATGCTGCTGCACGTGGACTTGGCAGGCCCGCGTTCCGCACCCTTTGGCGAGCACACGCTGGCCGTATTGCAGGCCATCGGGGAGCAACAGCGTGATCTGCCGAGACCCGAGTATGTGAGTCGGGTGATTGCCTTGCCTGTGCCTTAAAACGACCTGTTCTTAGGCATATCAGACATATCACCAAACCGCCCTTGCCCACTGGCTAAAGCCCTACCAGAATCAGACTTCGATCGCGCTTTGTAGAAGGATAAAAAGTCATGATGCACGCGGATTTGATTGATGAGCAGGATCTGGTTGGCCAACTGCGCTCGCTGGGCTTTGAAGTGTCAGGTACGGCGGAGCAGGCCTGCACAACGGCAGTCTGTGGGCTGAACGAGACCAATGCCCGCGCCCTCAAGGGGTTGGTCGAAAAGCTCTACACCGGCAGCGCAACCATTTTGCCTGCGGTGCGCGAGGCCATTGACCGGCAGTTGCTGCCGGGCTTGGCGCAGTTCAAGCAGAGCAAGGTCGGGTAAGGCAAAAGCGCCCTCACCCTAGCCCTCTCCCGAAGGGAGGGGGACTAAAAGCAAAAGCAGTTTTGCGCCTCGATACAGATCAAGCGCCCTCCCCACCCCGGGTGAGGGCGCTTTTGATTGTTAAATCCTCACACTGGCAAACGTCGACTCATTGCGCGCCTGATTCAACGCCGACATCGGCCCGGCCAGCGGCGCCAGCAACAGGGACTGCGGGATCTGCACCAGGGTGGTCTGCTGCGCAGTGTTGGAACCCACCCGCTCATCCCGTGGCGGAATGCCGAAGTATTCGCGGTAGCACTTGGAAAAATGCGGCGTGGACACAAAGCCGCACACCGCCGCCACTTCAATAATCGACATCGGTGTTTGCTTGAGCAACTGCCGCGCCCGCACCAGCCGCAACTTCAGGTAATAGCGCGACGGCGAACAATGCAGGTACTTCTGGAACAAGCGCTCGAGCTGGCGCCGCGACACAGTCACATACACCGCCAGCTCATCAAGGTCGATGGGCTCTTCGAGGTTGGCTTCCATCAACGCGACGATTTCCTGCAGCTTGGGCTGGTTGGTGCCGAGCATGTGCTTGAGCGGCACGCGCTGGTGGTCCTGCTCGTTGCGGATACGTTCATACACAAACATTTCCGAAATCGCCGCCGACAGTTCACGGCCATGATCGCGGCTGATCAGGTGCAGCATCATGTCCAGCGGTGCCGTGCCGCCCGAGCTGGTAAAACGGCTGCGGTCGAGGGTAAACAGCCGCGTGCTCATGGCCACGCGCGGGAAGGCTTCCTGCATCGAGGCCAGGCATTCCCAGTGCACACTGCAATCAAAACCGTCGAGCAAGCCGGCATAGGCCAGGGCCCAGCTGCCGGTGCACACGGCACCCAGGCGACGGGACTGGCGCGCCTGACTCTGCAACCAGGACACATGCTCACGGGTCACGGTGCGCTGAATGCCGATACCACCACACACGATGACCATGTCCAGCGCCGGAGCCTTGTGCATGCTGGCGTCGGGGGTCACCTGCAGACCGTCACTGGCCCAGACCTGACTGCCATCGGCGCTGAGGGTGCTCCAGCGATACAACTCACGGCCCGACAACTGGTTGGCCATGCGCAAAGGTTCTATCGCGGAAGCCAGGGAAATGAGCGTGAAATTGTCCAGCAGCAGAAAGCCGATGGATTGAGGCGTACGGTTCTGGGGTTGGACCCCGGAGTTGAACGACGTCATCGCGGTATCTCCTCACACAAAGCGGGTGATGGCCTCAGGCACAGGCTCTTGTTATTACCCTCGTTTCACGGGGCTTTGAAATGACAACGCAAATGCCATGCCTAAACTTGAATGGCTATTCAACAAAGCCTGAAAACGACGTCGCAATGTGTCTGGCAGGGTGATGGGAAATGACGGTTAAACACGGATACACAGGTGCTGACCGAGGCTGTTGAGCACATCGGTAGCACTTGTGGGAAGGATGTAGGAGCAACTCGGTTACAGAATGTCACCGAAAGTACGAGTGCGCCAAAACGGGTCGGTGTGCGCTGAAAAAGCGCCGAGGCTGTAGGAGCAAGCTCGCTCCCAGAGGTGTTTGGGGGCTCAACATTCCACCGCACTGACCGCCAGGCCGCCGCGCGAGGTTTCCTTGTATTTGTCGTGCATGTCGGCACCGGTGTCGCGCATGGTGCGGATCACCCGGTCCAGGGAAATAAAGTGCTGGCCGTCACCGCGCAAGGCCATCTGCGCCGCGTTGATCGCCTTGACTGCGGCAATCGCGTTGCGCTCGATGCAGGGTACTTGAACCAACCCGCCCACCGGGTCACAGGTCAGGCCCAGGTTATGCTCCAGACCAATTTCAGCGGCGTTGCACAGTTGCTCCGGGGTGGCGCCGAGGATTTGCGCCAGCCCGGCAGCCGCCATCGCGCAGGCCGAGCCGACTTCGCCCTGGCAGCCCACTTCAGCCCCGGAAATCGACGCATTCTTTTTGCACAAAATGCCGATCGCCGCGGCGCTCAGCAGGTAGTCGACCACATGCGCTTCGCTGACTTCATCGCTGAATTTCATAAAGTAGTGCAACACTGCCGGGATGATCCCTGCCGCACCATTGGTGGGCGCCGTGACCATGCGCCCGCCGGCTGCGTTTTCTTCGTTGACCGCCAGGGCGAACAGGTTGACCCATTCCATCGCGCTCAGGGTCGAGCCGATCACATTGGGCTTGCCCAGTTCCAGCAGGCTGCGGTGCAGGCGCGCAGCACGCCGACGTACATTGAGGCCGCCGGGCAGGATGCCTTCATGTTTCAGGCCTTGCTCCACGCAGTCCTGCATGGCGCGCCAAAGTTTGATCAGACCGCAGCGGATTTCATCTTCGCTGCGCCAGATGCGTTCGTTGGCCATCATCAATGCCGCCACGCTCAGGTGATGTGTGCGGCACAGGTCCAGCAGTTCGACGGCACTATTAAAATCGTAAGACAGCTCGGTGCGATCCATGTCCAATACGCCACTGGCCGCTTGCGCCGCATCCACTACAAAGCCACCGCCAACCGAGTAATAAGTATCGCCATGCAATATGCCGTGCCCGCTGTGCGCTACCAGGGTCATGGCATTGGGATGAAATGCCAGGTTCTCGTCTATCAGGCGCATATCCTGCGCCCAGTCGAACGGAATCGGTACATGGCCGTGGAGTAACAGGGTGCGGCTTTCGCGCAGCTGCGCGATACGCGAACCAATGCAGGACGGATCAATCGCATCCGGCCATTCCCCCATCAAACCCATGATGACCGCGTTGTCACTGCCATGACCGATACCGGTGGCCGACAGCGAGCCATAGAGCTGCACTTCGATACGGCTTACCTGTTGCAGTTGATCGCGTTCACGCAAGCCCTGCACAAACAGCGCCGCCGCCCGCATCGGGCCCACGGTGTGGGAACTGGAAGGGCCGATACCGATCTTGAACAGGTCAAACACGCTGATAGCCATGAGCACGAACCTCGGGGGTGAATGCCTTGCATCATGGGGTGTTTGCAGTCGGCAAAAACGTCCAGCTACGACCCGCCTTTGCCTGCCAGCGCCCCCGACGTTTTATAGGGCGCAGAGGTATGAAAAAGACAGTTTTCAAGCCTCATTCGTCCAGATACGACCTCGCAGGTACTAGATACGACCCTGCCTGTACTGGATGCGACGCCCCCTGTAGGCGTTTGATTTTCGCTGTTACATGATCGGTTCTGACTCGATTGCAAGATGCGCTGGCAACACGCCTGCCGGGCATCGCCCGACCGCAACTGATATGTGCGGCTTTTCGATCGAAAACCGCAACCCGGACACACAGGAGTCGCTCCATGACACATTCCTCATCGTTGTTGCTGGCTGCATTGCTGAGTCTGCCCGTCATCGCCCAGGCAGCAGAACCGGCGCAATGCAGTACCGTCAATTTTTCGGATGTCGGCTGGACCGACATCACCGTCACCACCGCCGTTACCAGCGAAGTGCTCAAGGGCCTGGGCTACAAAACCAAAACCACCATGATTTCCGTGCCGGTTACCTACAAGTCGCTGGCCGATGGCAAGAACATGGACGTGTTTCTCGGCAACTGGATGCCGACCATGGAAAACGACATCAAGGCCTACCGCGACGCGGGCACCGTCGAGACAGTGCGCGCCAACCTGGAGAACGCCAAATACACCCTCGCCGTACCCGAAGCCCTCTATGAGAAGGGCCTCAAGGACTTCTCCGACCTGCCCAAATTCAGCAAGGAACTGGACGGCAAGATCTACGGCATCGAGCCGGGCAACGACGGCAACCGCATGATCCAGACCATGATCGACAAAAACGCCTTCGGCCTGAAGGACGCCGGCTTCAAGGTGGTGGAATCCAGCGAAGCGGGGATGCTGTCGCAGGTTGACCGCGCCCAGCGTCGTGGCACCGAGGTGGTGTTCCTGGGCTGGGAACCCCACCCGATGAACACTCGCTTCAAAATGAAATACCTCACCGGTGGCGATGAGTTCTTCGGCCCCAACTATGGTCAGGCGACCATCTACACCAACACCCGCAAGGGCTACACCGAAGAATGCAGCAACGTGGGTCAGTTACTGAAGAATCTGGTGTTTACCCTGGACATGGAAAGCACCCTGATGGGCAAGGTGCTGGACGACAAGATCAAACCCGACGCGGCCGCCAAAGCCTGGCTCAAACAAAACCCGCAAGTGCTTGAAAGCTGGCTCGCGGGTGTTACCACGGTGGATGGCAAGCCCGGGCTTGAGGCCGTTAAAGCCAGCCTTGCGAAGTAATCGCGGGCGTCGGGCGGCAACTGCGCCCGGCTCCGTTTCAATTCCCCTGCATGCGGACGTTCACTACCATGCTGATTGATCAAAAAATCCCTCTGGGCGATTACATTGCAAACTTCGTCGACTGGCTGACCCAGCACGGCGCCAGCACCTTCGATGCCATCGCCAGCACGCTGGAAGCCATGATCCACGCCGTGACCTTTGCCCTGACCTGGTTCAATCCCTTTGTGTTTATCGGGCTGATTGCACTGTTTGCCCACTTTATCCAGCGCAAGTGGGGGCTCACGGTTTTTGTGGCGCTGTCGTTTCTGCTGATCCTTAACCTGGGGTATTGGCAAGAAACCATGGAAACCCTGGCCCAGGTGCTGTTCGCTACATTTGTATGCGTGATCATCGGCGTGCCGCTAGGAATTCTCGCGGCGCACAAACCTATGTTCTACACCTTTATGCGTCCTGTTCTCGACCTGATGCAGACCGTTCCTACCTTCGTTTACCTGATCCCGACCCTGACCCTGTTCGGGCTGGGCGTGGTGCCGGGGCTGATTTCCACAGTGGTATTTGCCATTGCCGCGCCGATCCGCCTGACTTACCTGGGCATCCGCGATGTCCCCCATGAGTTGCTTGATGCGGGCAAGGCCTTTGGCTGCTCCCGTCGCCAGTTGCTCACCCGTATCGAGCTTCCCCACGCCATGCCGAGCATCGCCGCCGGGATTACCCAATGCATCATGCTGTCATTGTCGATGGTGGTGATCGCCGCCCTGGTGGGTGCCGATGGTCTGGGCAAACCGGTGGTCAATGCCCTCAACACTGCCGATATCGCCTTGGGCTTTGAAGCCGGGCTGGCGATCGTGCTGCTGGCCATCATGCTCGACCGTATCTGCAAGCAGCCGGACGCCAAAGCAGGAGCCGACGCATGAGTATTATCCGTTTCGATAATGTTGACGTGATCTTCGCCAAAGACCCCCGGGCAGCACTCGGCCTTCTGGACCAGGGCTTGTCGCGGGATCAGATCCTGAAAAAAACCGGGCAGATTGTTGGCGTGGAAAAGGCCAGCCTGGACATCGAAAAAGGTGAAATCTGCGTACTGATGGGTTTGTCAGGCTCGGGGAAATCCAGCTTGCTGCGCTGCATCAACGGGCTCAATACGGTCAGTCGCGGCCAGTTGTATGTAGAGCACGAAGGCAAGCAGATAGACATTGCCTCGTGCACCCCTGCCGAACTGAAGATGATGCGCACCAAGCGCATCGCCATGGTGTTTCAGAAATTCGCCCTGATGCCCTGGCTGACGGTGCGCGAAAACATCAGCTTCGGGCTGGAGATGCAGGGCCGTCCCGAAAAGGAACGCCGCACCCTGGTGGATGAAAAACTTGAGCTGGTGGGTCTGACCCAATGGCGCAATAAAAAGCCCGATGAGTTGAGCGGCGGCATGCAGCAGCGGGTTGGCCTGGCGCGGGCACTGGCGATGGACGCCGATATCCTGCTGATGGACGAACCCTTTTCGGCACTTGACCCGTTGATCCGCCAGGGCTTGCAGGATGAGTTGCTGGAACTGCAACACAAGCTGAACAAGACCATTGTGTTTGTCAGCCATGATCTGGACGAAGCACTCAAGCTGGGCAGCCGCATTGCGATCATGAAAGACGGCAAGATCGTGCAGTACAGCAAGCCTGAAGAAATCGTGCTCAACCCCGCCGATGACTATGTACGCACCTTTGTTGCCCATACCAACCCGCTCAACGTGCTGTGCGGACGCAGCCTGATGCGCACACTGGACAACTGCAAACGCATCAATGGCTCGGTGTGCATCGACCCGGGGGATGACTCGTGGATTGATCTGGCGGAGGGCAACACCATAAAAGGCGTGCGCCAGGGTGCTGCTGTGGTGGACCTGCAACACTGGAAAAGCGGCCAGGCGGTAGAAGGCCTGGGGCGTGGGCCGACCCTGGTGGACAGTGGCATCGGCATGCGCGATGCACTACAGATCCGTTACCAGACCGGCAACAAACTGGTGCTGCACGACGATCACAAAGTGGTAGGGATACTGGGGGATACAGAGCTGTATCACGCGCTGCTGGGCAAGAATCTGGGGTAGGCATTACCCTCACCCCAACCCTCTCCCGGAGGGAGAGGGAGAGGGAGCTGACTTGTGGAGATAGTGAGTCAGCATGCAGTCAGTCCCCTCTCCCTCCGGGAGAGGGTTAGGGTGAGGGGCTTTTGCAGTTCTTAGCTATATACGCGGCCAAGGAGTTGGCGATGGCTTTCAAACTGATCGAGCACGTCACGGCTGATCTGCTCCTGGGTGAAACCCATCAAGTCGTACTCCTGGTTACCGTTGTGCAAGTACACCTCAGCGCGGTAATAACGGCTGCGCACTTCGTCTTCACCCGACTCGCTCGGTGCGGCCAGGTAGCCATCCAGGCTGACTTCGTAGACAAACGGGTTGCCTTCTTCCATTTCAACCCGCACGCCCATGCAACGCTTGGCGCTGCCCAGCAGGGTCTGCACATCAAGCCCCTGACTACGCAATTGTACCGCCGCATCTTCCAGTGCCGGGGTCACGTGTTTGTCCATAAAACGCTGCACCACGGCTTGAGTCGGTTGCAGGTCCTGTGCAGTCAGCCGCTCGCTGAAACCACGACGGCCACGGGCAGCCAGCTCGGCTTGTTCCTGTTCAACCAGAGTGTCCTGGCGCATCGCCTTGTGCAGGCCAAACATAAACAGGATCAATACCACCGAAAACGGCAAACCGGCCAGTACCACCATGGTTTGCATCGCCGCAAAGTTACCGGCAAACAGCAGGCCGATAGTCACCAGCGTGATTACCGCCGACCAGAAGATCCGCAGCCAGTGCGGCGCATCTTCGTCCACATCACCGCCTTTGCACGACAGGTTGGCCATCATCACCGCGCCGGAGTCGGCCGGGGTCAGGAACAGCACAAAGCCGACAAAGATCGAGACACCGATAACAATTTTCGACGCAGGGTAATGCTCAAGCAGTTGATAAATCGCCATCGACGGCTGCTCAAGCGCCGTTTTACCCAGCTCCACGGCACCGTGGTTAACCACCAGGTCCAGCGCCGAGTTACCGAAGATCGACAACCAGGCCAAGGTGAAGCCCAGCGGAATCAACAGCACGCCCGCCACCAGTTCACGCACCGTGCGACCACGGGAAATACGCGCGATAAACATCCCGACAAATGGGGCCCAGGAAATCCACCAGGCCCAGTAGAACAGAGTCCACAGGCCCAGCCAGCCTTCGGTTTTCCTGCTGTCGCCTTCGTACACGTACAGGTCGAAGGTTTTCATCACGATACCGTTGAGGTAGTCGCCGGTGTTTTGCACAAAACCGTTGAGCAGGTGCAGGGTCGGACCGAACAGCAGCACGAAAATCAGCAGGCCACTGAACAGGATAATGTTCAGGTTGGACAGTCGGCGGATGCCGTTCTCAACGCCCGAGACTGCAGCAATGGTCGCCACGGTGCTCATCACGATGATCACGATCAACAGGTTGGTGTTGCTGTGTTCCATGCCGAACAGGTTCTCAAGCCCCGACGACACCTGCATCGAACCAATGCCCAGGTTGGTCACCAGGCCCAGCAGTGTCACGAACATACCGAAGCCATCCACCGCATGGCCCGCAGCACCTTTGACCCAGCGCTCGCCCATCAACGGATACAGCGCCGAACGCAACGCCAGCGGCTGGTTGTGACGGTAGGCAAAATAGGCCACGGCCAGACCGACCAGTGCGTAAATCGCCCAGCCATGCAGGCCCCAGTGCAGGAAAGTCAGTTGCAACGCCTGGCGCGCTGCTTCATGGCTGCCCGACACGCCTTCAGGCGGGTTGAAGTAGTGATCCAGCGGCTCGGATGCGCCGAAGTACAGCAGCGAAATACCGATACCGGACGAGAACAGCATCCCGGCCCAGGCGCCATAGCTGAAATCCGGGGTGTCCTGTTTCGTTCCCAGTTTCAATTTTCCGTAGGACGAAAACGCCAACCCGACCACAAAGATCAGATAAGCAGCGATGACTACCATGTAGTACCAGCCGAAGCTGCGCGACAGCCATTCCTGGGCCACACCCAGGATACGGCCCGCTTCTTCGGGAGCAATGATCAGGATGGCAGTCAGCAAAAGTATCAAGGCAGTGGAGGTGTAAAACACCCAACCGTTGACCGTCACCTTTTGCGGTGGGGTCTTTATAAGAGAGGCAGAACTCATTGCACGGATGCTCCAGGGAGTGCGAGACAAGGACTTAAGGCAACGCACCACACGACCATTCGCCTAGATAGCGACCAACGGTCGAGTGATATAAAGACACCGCTAAAAAACCGGACCCGCCCAGACCGCGTTCAAAACCTGTGTGCGTCCCCTTGAAATCAAGGGCTGCCCCGCGTGGTCTGATGCGTTGTGCCTGTTTGGATCTCCCGTCAGCGCCTGCGAAAGCCTGCTTCTGCTTGGGTTCCATGGGAATTTACCGTGTCGATTTGCGCCATTCATGCGTAGGAAAACGACATAAATCGCGACGATTTGTCGCAGAGCTTATTCTTTGTTGATTGAACGTTCAATCAAAACAAAATAGACTGGCTGCCGTTCAGTGATGTTTTTGCACTGACCGCCGGCCCAAGGAGATTTGCGAAATGCCCAAGGTCGGTATGCAACCCATACGCCGCCAGCAGTTGATCGAAGCCACATTGACGGCTGTCGATCAGGTCGGGATGGCAGATGCCAGCATTGCGCTGATTGCCCGTCTGGCCGGTGTGTCCAACGGCATCATCAGTCACTACTTCAAAGACAAGAACGGTCTGATTGCCGCCACCATGCGGTACTTGATGAACGTCTTGATCGACAACGTCACCGAGCGCCGCCAGGCGTTGGGCGACGACAGCCCGCGGGCTCATTTACAGGTCATCGTCGAGGGCAACTTCGACGCCAGCCAGGTCAATGGCCCGGCAATGAAAACCTGGCTGGCCTTTTGGGCGGCCAGCATGCACCAACCGTCGTTGCACAGATTGCAGCGGATCAACGACCACCGCTTGTACTCCAATCTGTGCTGCCAGTTCCGCCGGGTGTTGCCCCAGGCCCAGGCCCGCAATGCAGCACGAGGCCTGGCAGCGCTCATCGATGGTCTATGGTTGCGGGGTGCCCTTTCCGGTGACGGCTTCGACACCGACCAGGCACAACGCATCTGCTACGAATATATGGATCTACAACTGGCGAAACAGGTGAGTTAGGCCCAATTAACGCTTAACCCCTGAACTGTCGTGAATCTGCGGTGCCACAGCTAGAGGGCACCCGACTCACGATTAACGCCCACCACTTGTCTGCACTTGCGAGGATTTTATGGCCCGTTTCGAACTGCAAAAACTCTACATCGACGGCGGCTACACCGACGCCGGTAGCGACGCTACTTTCGATGCCATCAACCCGGCTAACGGCGAAGTCCTCGCGCAAGTGCAACGCGCTACCAAAGAAGACGTCGAGCGCGCTGTAGTCAGCGCCGAAAAAGGCCAGAAAATCTGGGCCGCCATGACGGCCATGGAGCGTTCGCGCATCCTGCGTCGCGCCGTGGAAATCCTGCGCGAGCGCAACGATGAACTGGCCGCCCTGGAAACCCTGGACACCGGCAAGTCGTACTCCGAAACCCGTTATGTCGACATCGTCACCGGCGCCGACGTACTGGAGTACTACGCAGGTCTGGCGCCCGCCATCGAAGGCGAGCAAATCCCGCTGCGCGACACTTCGTTCGTGTACACCCGTCGCGAGCCGTTGGGCGTTGTGGCCGGTATCGGCGCGTGGAACTACCCGATCCAGATCGCCCTGTGGAAATCCGCACCGGCCCTGGCTGCCGGTAACGCGATGATCTTCAAACCAAGTGAAGTCACCTCCCTGACTACCCTGAAGCTCGCCGAAGTCTTCACCGCAGCGGGCCTGCCGGACGGCGTGTTCAACGTTCTGACTGGCAGCGGCCGTGAAGTGGGCACCTGGCTGACCGAGCACCCGCGCATCGCGAAAATCTCGTTCACCGGTGGCACCGACACCGGCAAGAAAGTCACCGCCAGTGCTACCCAGTCATCGCTCAAAGACGTGACCATGGAACTGGGCGGCAAATCACCGCTGATCATTTTCGACGACGCCGACCTGGATCGCGCCGCGGATACCGCGATGATGGCTAACTTCTACAGCTCGGGCCAGGTGTGCACCAACGGCACCCGCGTATTTATCCCGACGGCCATGAAAGCGGCGTTTGAAGCCAAGATTCTGGAGCGCGTAGCGCGCATCCGTATCGGCAACCCGCAAGAAGAAAACACCAACTTCGGCCCGCTGGTCAGCTTTGCTCACATGGAAAGCGTGCTGGGCTACATTGCCAAGGGCAAAGAAGAAGGCGCCCGCCTGCTGTGCGGCGGTGAACGCCTGACCGAAGGTGATCTGGCCAAAGGCGCATTCGTGGCACCGACCGTGTTCACCGACTGCACCGATGACATGACCATCGTCAAAGAAGAAATCTTCGGCCCGGTCATGAGCATCCTCACTTACGACAGCGAAGAAGAAGTGATCCGCCGCGCCAACGACACCGAGTTCGGCCTGGCTGCCGGCGTCGTGACCAAGGACCTGAACCGCGCTCACCGCGTGATTCATCAGCTGGAAGCGGGCATTTGCTGGATCAACGCCTGGGGTGAGTCCGACGCAAAAATGCCGGTGGGCGGCTACAAGCAATCGGGCATTGGCCGTGAAAACGGTATCAGCTCGCTGGCTCAGTACACCCAGATCAAATCGGTACAGGTAGAGCTGGGCGACTACGTTTCGGTGTTCTAAACCGACAGGCCCGCATAAACCCTGTGGGAGCGGGCTTGCTCGCGATACAGGCGACGCGGTGCATCAGTTGCACCGCGCTGATGCAATCGCGAGCAGGCTCGCTCCCACAAGCTCTGCCACAACTTCAAAGAGGGTGCATTTATGTCCCAAGAATTCGATTACATCATCATTGGTGCCGGCTCTGCCGGTAACACCCTGGCGACCCGTCTGACTGAAGACCAAGGCGTCACCGTGCTGCTGCTTGAAGCAGGCGGCCCGGACTACCGTTTCGACTTCCGCACGCAGATGCCTGCGGCGCTGGCATTCCCGCTGCAAGGGCGTCGGTACAACTGGGCGTTCGAGACCGATCCAGAGCCACACATGGATAACCGTCGCATGGAATGTGGCCGCGGCAAGGGTCTGGGCGGTTCGTCCCTGATCAACGGCATGTGCTACATCCGCGGTAATGCGATGGACTACGACGGCTGGGCGAAATACCCGGGCCTCGAAGACTGGTCGTACCTGGACTGCCTGCCGTACTTCCGCAAAGCCGAAACCCGCGATATCGGCCCCAACGACTACCACGGTGGCGATGGTCCGGTCAGCGTGACCACGCCCAAAGCCGGGAACAACGTGTTGTTCCACGCCATGGTTGAAGCCGGTGTACAGGCCGGTTACCCGCGCACCGAAGACCTGAACGGCTATCAGCAGGAAGGTTTCGGCCCGATGGACCGTACCGTGACGCCGAACGGCCGTCGCGCCAGTACCGCCCGCGGCTACCTGGACACGGCGAAGCAGCGTTCGACCCTGAAAATCGTCACCCACGCCCTGACCGACAAGATCCTGTTTGAAGGTAAACGCGCCGTTGGCGTTTCCTATATGGTCGGCGACAGCGACACCCGCATCCAGGCCAAGGCCCGCAAGGAAGTGCTGCTGTGCAGCGGCGCAATCGGCTCGCCAACCGTGCTGCAACGCTCCGGCGTCGGCCCGGCCGAACTGCTCAACAGCCTCGATATCCCGGTGGTGCACGACCTCCCGGGCGTTGGCCAGAACCTGCAGGATCACCTTGAGTTGTACCTGCAATACGCCTGCACCCAGCCGGTGTCGCTGTACCCGTCGCTGCTTTGGTACAACCAGCCGGCCATTGGTGCCGAGTGGCTGTTCCTGGGCAAAGGCATCGGTGCCAGCAACCAGTTTGAAGCCGGTGGTTTTATCCGCACCCGCGAAGAATTCGAATGGCCGAACATCCAGTACCACTTCCTGCCGGTAGCGATTAACTACAACGGCAGCAACGGGGTGAAAGAGCACGGTTTCCAGGCGCACATGGGCTCCATGCGTTCGCCGAGCCGTGGCCGGATCAATGTGAAGTCCAAGGACCCGCGCGAGTATCCGAGCATCCTGTTCAACTACATGGCCAGCGAGCAGGACTGGCAGGAATTCCGCGACGGCATCCGCCTGACCCGTGAAATCATGCAGCAGCCAGCACTGGATGCATTCCGTGGCCGTGAAATCAGCCCGGGCATCGACAAGCAGACCGACGAAGAGCTGGATACCTTTATCCGCGAACACGCCGAGACCGCGTTCCACCCGTCCTGCTCGTGCAAAATGGGCACCGACGAAATGGCTGTAGTCGACGGCGAAGGCCGTGTGCATGGCATGCAGGGCCTGCGTGTGGTCGATGCCTCGATCATGCCGCTGATCACCACCGGCAACCTCAACGCACCGACGATCATGATCGCCGAGAAAATTGCCGACAAGATCCGTGGCCGCCAGCCGGAGCCGCGCAGCACTGCCGACTACTACGTCGCAGGCGACGCGCCGGTACGCGGCAAGCCGCTGCGTGAAGTGAGCCGTACCGCGCAGTAAGCACTATCCGTAGCAGTTGACGAGCGGAGCGAGGCTACGTCCGGCGGCACAGCCGTCGTAAATTCAGGCTACGCGGTTCTTCTGATGAATCGCGTCATCTGGTTTCACGGTCGCTTCGCAACCGGACGCAGCCTCGTTCCTTCGGCAGCTGCTACGAATTTTGTGTAACTCTTGAGTTTCATCTTGCCCCGCTTGCCCCCGCTTCAGCGCAGGCCTAATCTAGTGCCTCGCTTCGCGCCACACCCCCCCGCCCCACCCGACATGCCAGCCTTGCCTGGCCAAGAGGTTTTCTATGTTTGATGTTGTCTCTTCGAGCAAATGGCCGACCGGCTTCCTGATTAATCCAAACGCAGAACCTCTCGATCCAAAATGGCTCACCGAATTCAGCAAGATCCCCGCAGCCGCAGTCAGTGACTGTCTGGGCCGCAACGTGGGTGGTCTGGGCCTCAAGCCGTTCCACGGTACCCGCCCGATGCTGGGCAGCGCGCTGACCGTCCGTGTACGCCCGGGCGACAACCTGATGATCCTCAAAGCCATGCAAATGGCCCGCCCCGGCGATGTGCTGGTGATCGACGGCAGTGCCGACCTGACCCGTGCCGTGTTCGGCGGCATCATGCGTGCCATGGCCCTCAAGGCCGGGATTGTCGGCGTGGTGATCAACGGCGCCCTGCGCGACCTCGACGAGTGGCAGACCGGTGAACTGCCCGCCTATGCCATCGGCGGCGTACATCGCGGTCCGAGCACTGACGGCGGCGGCGAAATCAACGTCCCCATCTCGTGTGCCGGTATGCTGGTAATGCCAGGCGACCTGATGATCGGCGACGGTGACGGCGTGGTTGCGGCTTCGCGCAGTGAACTGCCGGAATTGCTGATCCGTTGCCACGATCTGCTGGCCCGTGAACAGGCAACGCTCAAGGCAATCAAAGAAGGCACCCTGGACCCGGACCGTTTTGACGCCATCCTGCGCGCCAAGGGTTGCCCGGTTTAACACGCTACGCGCGCCCCTGTGGGAGCGGGCTTGCTCGCGATGGCATCACCGCGGTCCAGCGGGTTAACCGCACTGCCTGCATCGTGAGCAAGCCCGCTCCCACAGACCCACCAAGTCCAAGGAGGTCTGTGCATGTTCGATTTCTACCCTCAGCTCAAGCAGCGCTTTGCCGCACTGCGCACCCGGGCCGAGTTCTTTTCGTTACGCTATGTACGCGAGTCCGGGCAATACCTGTCGGTACGCAAGAACGTCGCAGAGCCTCCCTCATTCAGTCACGACCAGGGCGCCATGCTCACCGTGCGGTTGCGCGGTATCGAAGCCTACGCCGCCACCAACGACCTGTCCCAGGCCGGCCTGCAGGCCGCGCTTGATCGCGCCGAAACCCAGGCCCAGCTGATCGCCGGGCATGCCCTGCTCAACCTGAGCCAGGAGCCGGTGTGCCATGAGCGCGCCGACTTTTTCTCACCCGATCTTGACCAGGCTTTCCCCTCACTCAGCGAGTGCTTTGCCCTGCTGGGCGCCGAATCAGCCGCCGTACCCAAAGACGAGCGGCTGGTGAGCTGGGTGGTTTCACTGGGCCTCAATCACGTCGAGCAAATTTACCTGAACAGCGCCGGCGCCGAGCTGCGCCGGGCGCAGCGCTTTGTTTACCCGGGCATGAGTGTCACTGCCTATGACGGCAACGACAGTCAAAGCCGTAGCCTGGGCCGCGAAAACTTCGGCCAGCAAGGTGGCGCCGATGTGATCAGCCGCTGCGGGCTGATCGGTGCCGCACCCCAGGTCGCCGATCAGGCCCTGCAATTGCTGCTGGCACCCAATGCTCCGGTCGGCAAACGCGATCTGCTGCTGATGCCCGACCAGATGATCCTGCAAATCCATGAGTCCATCGGACACCCGCTGGAACTGGATCGCATTCTCGGTGACGAGCGCAATTACGCCGGTACCAGCTTCGTCAAGGCCAGCGACTTCGGCAGCCTGCAATATGGCTCAAAGCTGCTGAACGTGACCTTCGACCCAACCATCCCCGAGGAGCTCGCCAGCTACCGCTTCGACGACGACGGCACCCCGGCCTACAAGGAGTTCCTGATCCGCGAAGGCTTGCTGCTACGCCCGCTGGGTGGCGCACTGTCACAGTTCCGCTCGGGCCTCGAAGGCGTGGCCAACAGCCGCGCCTGCGGCTGGAACCGGCCACCGATTGACCGTATGGCCAACCTCAATATCGAGCCAGGCGATCAGTCGCTTGAGCAAATGATCGGCGGTATCGAAAGCGGCATTCTGATGGCCACCAACCGGTCCTGGTCGATCGACGACGCGCGCAACAAGTTCCAGTTCGGTTGCGAGTGGGGCCAGTTGATCGAGGACGGTGAACTCAAGGGCGTGGTCAAGAACCCCAACTACCGGGGCATTTCCGATCAGTTCTGGCGCAACCTCAGCGCCGTGGGCGACGCCAGCACTTTCAAGGTGCTGGGCACCCCGAACTGCGGCAAGGGCGAACCCAACCAGGTGATCCGCGTGGGCCATGCGTCCCCCGCCTGCGTGTTCAGTCAAATCGATGTGTTTGGAGGTGATGCCTGATGAGTACCCCATTGAGTCAGGCCGAGCAGTTCAAGGGGTTGGTCGAGTGGTTGGGCAAAGCGATCCTTGCGCCTGAGCAGTTCACCCTGGGCTATAACGGCGAAGCATCGGAATTTATCCGTTTCAACAAGGGCAAGGTGCGTCAGGCCGGGCAGGTGCAACAGGCCAGCCTGAGCCTGAAGCTGATCCACGACGGCCGCCACGCCGATGTGAACCTCACCCTGGCTGGCGAGCCTAATGTCGACAAACAGCGCCTGGCCGATGCCCTGCGGCAACTGCGCGACACCTTGCCATTGTTGCCCGCCGATCCGTATTTACTGCTCAACCCGCAGCCGTGGAACAGCCATAACGTGCAGAACCAGCCCCTGCCGGACACGGCCCGGGTTCTGGAAGAAATCCGCAGTGCATCCAAAGGCGTAGATCTGGTCGGATTTTATGCCAGCGGCCCGATCAGCTACGGCTATGCCAGCTCCGAGGGCGCGTTTGGCTGGCATCAGGCCAATAGCTTCAATTTCGACTGGAGTTTGTTCCACAGCAACGGTCAGGCGGTCAAGGCCAGCTACGCCGGCGCCGACTGGGACAGCGAACGTTTCGCCCGGCGCATGCAACTGGCCCGCGAGCAACTGAGTTTCCTCGATCGCCCGCTGCATGCCCTGGCGCCCGGTGAGTACCGAGCCTACCTGGCGCCGGCGGCGCTGGAAGAAGTGATGAGCATGCTGTGCTGGGGCGGTTTTTCGGCCCAGGCACTGGCCAGCAAATCCAGCCCGCTGCAAAAGCTCTACGCGGGCGATGCGCAACTGAGCCCGCTGGTGTCGTTTGACGAGCAGGTCAGCCAGTCCCTGAGCCCGGCGTTTTCCGGCGAGGGGTACCCGCGTCAGGACTTGTCGCTGGTCAAACACGGCAAGGCCGAACAGCAACTGGTGAGTTCTCGCAGTGCCGCCGAGTATGGCCTTGAGGTCAACGGCGCACCGGAGGGCGAAGCCCCGAGCGCACTGGCGATGGCGGCAGGGAGCCTGGTGCAGGCCGACATCCTCAAGCAGTTGGGCACCGGGTTGTATATCAGCAACCTGTGGTACCTGAACTACTCGGACCAACCGGCCGCCCGCCTGACCGGCATGACCCGCTTTGCCACTTTCTGGGTGGAAAACGGCGAGATAAAGGCCCCGGTCAACACCATGCGCTTTGATGACAGCGTCTATAGTCTGCTGGGTTCACAACTGGAAGCGCTGACAGCCGAGCGTGAGTTGTTGCTGTCGGCCAGCACCTACGACCAGCGCCAGACGGCGTCGAATCTACTGCCGGGGGCATTGGTCAAAAAGCTCACGCTGACGCTGTAACACCTGTGGGAGCGGGCTTGCTCGCGATTGCGTCGCCGCGGTTTACCTGAAAAAACCCGGGCCTCTGCATCGCGAGCAAGCCCGCTCCCACAGAGGATTATCGACAGTCCATAAAAAGAGGTCCTATGCCCGTACGCCCGGTTCTAAGCCCTGAAACCCTGCGCTGGTTGCCGTGGGTGGTGGCCATCGCGTTTTTCATGCAGTCACTCGACGGCACCATCCTCAACACCGCCCTGCCCGACATGGCCCCCGACCTCGACGAAAACCCGCTGCGCATGCAAGGTGTGATCGTTGCCTACATGCTCACCGTTGCCTTGCTGATCCCGGCCTCGGGGTGGATCGCCGACCGCTTCGGCACCAAAAAAATCTTTTTCAGCGCCATCCTGCTGTTCAGTTTCGGCTCGTTGCTCTGCGCCCTGTCCGGCACTCTCAACGAGCTGATCGGCGCACGGATCGTCCAGGGCCTGGGTGGTGCCCTGATGCTGCCCATCGGCCGGCTGGTGGTGCTCAAGGCCTATCCGCGCTCGGAGCTGGTGCGGATCATGGGTTTTATCACCATTCCCGGCCTGCTCGGCCCGCTGATAGGCCCCACGATGGGCGGCTGGATGGTGCAGTACCTGAGCTGGCACTGGATTTTCCTGATCAACCTGCCCGTGGGCGTTCTCGGTTGCTGGGCCGTCTGGCACTTCATTCCGGATTTGCGCGGCAGCGAGCGCACCCGTTTTGACGGGTTGGGTTTTGTGCTGTTTGGCGCGGCGATGGTGTTTATCACCATTGCCATGGAAGGCCTGGGCGAGCTGCATATGCCGCACCTGCGGGTGATGTTGCTGCTGTTTGCGGGCATGGCCTGTCTGGCAGCGTACTGGTTACGCGCGGGCAATATCAGCAACCCGCTGTTCTCCCCGGTGCTGTTCAAAACCAAGACCTTCGCAGTGGGCATCCTCGGTAACCTGTTCGCCCGCCTGGGCAGCGGCGCCCTGCCGTTTCTGGTGCCCTTGCTGTTGCAGGTCGCGCTGGGCTATTCCCCGTCACAGGCCGGGATGAGCATGCTGCCACTGGCCGCGGCCGCCATGCTGGCCAAATGGGTGGCCAGGCCATTGATCGAGCGCGTGGGATACCGCACCGTGCTGACGGCCAACACCTTCGCCCTTGGCCTGATGCTGGCCAGCATGGGGCTGGTTACCGAACACACGCCATACCCGTTGTTGCTGTCAATGCTGGCCGTTTTGGGAGCGATCAACTCATTGCAGTTCACCGCCATGAACACCGTCACCCTGATCGATCTCGACGACGCCAGCGCCAGCAGCGGCAACAGTTTGCTGTCAGTGGTGGCGCAGCTGTCCCTGAGCCTGGGCGTGGCTTGCGCCGGGGCATTGCTTGGCGGCTTTACCGGGGATGGCGGCAACGA
Source organism: Pseudomonas sp. FSL R10-1339 (assembly GCF_009600545.1). Taxonomy (NCBI): domain Bacteria; kingdom Pseudomonadati; phylum Pseudomonadota; class Gammaproteobacteria; order Pseudomonadales; family Pseudomonadaceae; genus Pseudomonas; species Pseudomonas sp. FSL R10-1339. The sequence continues at coordinate 74,055 of NZ_WIVQ01000010.1, forward strand.
TGGGGTGGACACGGTGCTGGGCGCGTTCCAGCTGACCTTCCTCACAGTAGGGATCATGGCGATGCTGGCAGCGGCGATTTTCCTGCAACTGTCACCCCAGGATGGCCGCAAACCCAAGGCCAACTCGGAACATGAGCTGGAACATTAAGCTACTTTTCGCCAAGAACTGGATGACATCTCGTCCAGAATGTTCAGGCAAAGGGCATGGGACTGGTACACTGCGCGACATTTTGTTTTGCAGGCCAGTCCCGTGACCACCATTGCCACCGCTTTTAACACTCTGCCTCTGTCCGCCGCCATGCTGGCTAACCTCGACTCCCTCGGTTATGCCCAGATGACGCCGATTCAGGCGCAGAGCTTGCCGGTGATCCTCAAAGGCATGGACCTGATCGCCCAGGCCAAGACCGGTAGTGGCAAAACTGCCGCCTTCGGCATCGGCCTGCTGAACCCGATCAACCCGCGCTTCTTCGGCTGCCAGGCCCTTGTGATCTGCCCGACCCGCGAACTGGCTGACCAGGTCGCCAAGGAAATCCGCCGCCTGGCCCGCGCCGAAGACAACATCAAGGTGCTGACCCTGTGTGGCGGCGTGTCGTTCGGCCCGCAGATCGGTTCGCTGGAGCACGGCGCGCACATCATTGTCGGCACTCCGGGGCGTATCCAGCAACACTTGCGCAAAGGCTCGCTGGTACTGGACGGTCTGAACACCCTGGTACTGGACGAAGCTGACCGCATGCTGGACATGGGCTTCTATGACGCCATCGAAGACATCATTGTCAAAACCCCGGAGCGTCGCCAGACCTTGCTGTTCTCGGCCACTTACCCGGCCGGTATCAAGCAGCTGTCGTCCAAGTTCATGCGCAACCCTCAGCAGGTAAAAGCAGAGGCGCTGCACACTGACAGCCAAATCGAGCAGCGTTTCTACGAAATCTCGCCTGAAGAGCGCATGAGCGCCGTGACCAAGGTACTGGGCCACTTCCGCCCGCAGTCTTGCGTGGCGTTCTGCTTCACCAAGCAGCAGGTGCAGGAAACCGTTGATCACCTGACCTCCAAGGGCATTTCGGCCGTCGGCCTGCACGGCGACCTGGAGCAGCGCGACCGTGACCAGGTACTGGCCATGTTTGCCAACCGTTCGACTTCGGTACTGGTTGCCACCGACGTAGCCGCCCGTGGTCTGGACATCGACGCGCTGGACATGGTGCTCAACGTTGAGCTGGCCCGCGATTCGGAAATCCATATTCACCGTGTTGGCCGTACCGGCCGTGCGGGCGAAAAAGGCGTGGCCATCAGCCTGGTTGCACCGTCCGAAGCGCACCGCGCCCAGGCCATCGAGCAGTTGCAGAAAGCTCCGCTGAACTGGGAAACCCTGGACACCCTCACCTCTCAGGGCGGCGCACCGTTGCTGCCGGCCATGAGCACACTGGTGATCGGCGCAGGTCGTAAAGACAAGGTTCGCCCAGGCGATATCCTTGGCGCACTGACCGGCGACGCAGGCATCCCGGGGGCCCAGGTTGGCAAGATCGCCATCTTTGACTTCCAGGCCTACGTGGCGGTTGACCGCACCATTGCCAAGCAGGCTGCACAGCGCCTGAGCGAAGGCAAAATCAAAGGCCGCGTATTGCGCGTACGGGTTTTGTAAGACGCTTCAAGAGCCCCCTCACCCCAACCCTCTCCCGGAGGGAGAGGGGGCAGATTTGCATAGAATTCGAAATCACCCTGGTCAAGCTCCCTCTCCCTCAGGGAGAGGGCTGGGGTGAGGGCTGCTTTTACCGAGGACACCGCTTTGCGCTCTACCGACGTTGTGATTATTGGCGCTGGCGCCGCAGGCCTGATGTGCGCACTGACCGCCGCCAACCGTGGGCGCAAGGTGATGCTGATCGACCACGCCAACAAGGCAGGCAAAAAGATCCTGATGTCGGGCGGTGGCCGCTGCAACTTCACCAACATGTACACCGAGCCCAACAATTTCCTGTCGCAGAACCCGCACTTTTGCAAGTCGGCCCTGGCCCGCTACACCCAGTGGGACTTTATCGAGATGGTCGCCAAACACGGCGTGCCCTACCACGAGAAAAAACTCGGCCAGCTGTTTTGCGACAACAAATCCAGCGACATCCTCGAAATGCTCCTCGACGAGTGCAAACAGGCCGGCGTCAGCCTGCACCTGGACACTTCAGTCGAACAGATCGAAAAAACCGACAACGGCTACAGCCTCAATACAACGCTGGGGCCGGTTGACTGCCAGTCTCTGGTGGTCGCCACCGGCGGGCTGTCGATCCCGACCCTGGGCGCCACAGGCTTCGGCTATCAAATCGCCAAACAGTTCGGCCACACCTTGCTGCCAACCCGCGCAGGCCTGGTGCCGTTCACCATCACCGATCAGCTCAAAGAGATCTGCACCGAGCTGTCGGGCACGTCGGTGGATTGCCTGGTGAGCTGCAACGACCAGAGCTTTCGCGAAAATATCCTGTTCACCCACCGTGGTTTGAGCGGGCCGGCGATCTTGCAGATTTCCTCGTTCTGGAACCCCGGCGATACGGTTGAGATCAATCTGCTGCCCGACCTCGACGCCCTGAGCTGGCTGCAAACACAGCAGGCTGAACGCCCCAACAGCGAGTTGAAAACCCTGCTGGGTGAAATCTTCACCAAGAAGATGGCCAATCTGCTGGCCGAGCACTGGTTCGAGTCCAAGCCAATGAAGCAGTACACCCCGACGGAGCTGGCGCAGGTGGCGGACAAACTGGCGTGCTGGAAGGTGGTCCCCGCGGGCACCGAAGGTTATCGCACCGCTGAAGTGACCCTGGGTGGGGTCGATACCCGCGAAGTGTCGTCCAAGACCATGGAATCGCTGAAAAGCCCCGGCCTGTATTTTGTCGGCGAAGTGCTGGATGTAAGCGGCCATCTTGGCGGCTTCAACTTCCAGTGGGCGTGGGCTTCGGGGTATGCAGCGGCGCAGTACGTCTGACCTGCCCCCCGTAGCCGCTGCTGCAACCTGCAGCAGCGACTGCAGGGGCGCATGAAAAATATTTTTGGTTCGATGTGACAGCCCCATTGCACTGTCGTCTTATCTGGCTCAAGTTAGCGAATCACGAGCCAGGCACCGCCACTTCATGTCATCGAAAAGCTTTCAGCATTCCCTGCGCCGCCTGTGGGCACTGGACAAGTTCAGTTACAGCGTGCGGGTATTTGTCGCCCTGACCGGCAGCATGGCTTTTTGCTGGTATCAGGATGAGATGTCACTGCTGATCCCGTTGTTTCTGGGGGTTATCGCCAGTGCGCTGTCTGAAACCGATGACAGCTGGCAAGGCCGTCTCAACGCCTTGCTGGTGACGCTGGTGTGTTTCACCGCCTCGGCCCTGAGTGTCGAGCTGCTTTTCCCCTACCCCTGGCTGATGGTCTGCGCGCTGGCCCTGGCCAGTTTCGGCCTGACCATGCTCGGCGCGCTGGGCGAGCGCTACGGGGCGATTGCTTCAGCCACACTGATTCTGGCCGTGTACACCATGATCGGCGTGGATCAGCGCGGCGGCGAAGTCACCAATTTCTGGCATGAACCCTTGCTACTGGTGGCCGGTGCCGCCTGGTACGGGATACTGTCGGTGCTGTGGCAGGCGCTGTTTTCCAATCAGCCGGTGCAACAGAGCCTGGCCCGGTTGTTCTGGGAACTTGGCCTGTACCTGAAAATCAAGTCGGCGCTGTTCGAGCCCATCCGCAAACTGGACGTGGAAGCGGGCCGGCTGGAACTGGCCCGGCAAAACGGCAGGGTGGTAGCGGCGCTGAACACCGCCAAGGAAATCATCCTGCACCGGGTCGGCAATACTCGGCCAGGCTCCAAACTCAGCCGCTACCTCAAGCTGTATTTCCTCGCCCAAGACATCCACGAACGTGCCAGCTCTTCGCACTACCCGTACAACGCCCTGGCCGACGCCTTCTTCCACAGTGATGTGATGTTCCGCTGCCAACGTCTGCTGCGCCAGCAAGGCGTGGCCTGCCAGCGCCTGTCGGAGTCGATCAAGCTGCGCCAGCCATTTGTCTATGACGACAGCTTTGCCGAGGCTCTTGGAGACCTGCATGCCTCCCTCGAACACTTGCGCATCCAGAGCAACCCGGCCTGGCGCGGACTGTTGCGTTCATTGCGGGCACTGGCCGCCAACCTTGGCACCCTCGACCGCCTGCTGAGCGATGCAAGCAACCCCGACACCCTGGCCGATGCCACCGATAGCAGCCTGCTCGACCGTTCGCCACGTAACCTCAAGGATGTCTGGTCACGCCTGCGCCAGCATCTGACACCCACTTCGCTGATCTTCCGCCACGCCTTGCGCCTGCCCCTGGCGCTGAGTATCGGTTTTGCGATGGTGCACTGGATTCACCCAAGCCAGGGCTACTGGATCATCCTCACCACGCTGTTCGTGTGCCAGCCAAGCTACGGCGCCACGCGGCGCAAGTTCAGCCAGCGGATTATCGGCACGGCCATCGGCCTGGCCGTGGGCTGGGCGTTGTTCGATCTGTTCCCCAACCCGCTGGTACAGTCGATGTTTGCCGTCGTGGCCGGGGTGGTGTTCTTTATCAACCGCACCACGCGCTACACCCTGAGCACGGCGGCCATCACCCTGATGATTCTGTTCTGCTTCAATCAGGTGGGCGATGGTTACGGACTGTTCCTGCCGCGCCTGTTCGACACCCTGGTGGGTAGCGTGATCGCGGCAGCGGCGGTGTTCCTGTTCTTGCCTGACTGGCAGGGTCGTCGCCTGAACCAGGTGCTGGCCAATACCCTGAGCTGCAACAGCCAGTACCTGCGCCAGATCATGCAGCAATATGCCCAGGGTAAAAGCGACAGCCTGGCCTATCGGTTGGCACGGCGTAACGCACATAATGCCGATGCGGCGCTGTCGACCACCCTGGCCAATATGCTGATGGAACCCGGGCATTTCCGTAAGGATGCAGACATGGGCTTCCGCTTTTTGGTGCTGTCCCACACTTTGCTCAGTTACCTCTCTGGTCTGGGCGCCCACCGCGACACCCAATTGCCTGCCGAAGTGCGCGAGCAGTTGATTGAAGGGGCCGGGAGCAAGATTGCCGACAGCATCGACCAGATTGCCCAGGGCCTGGCCACCAAGCAGGCGGTTGCAGTGCAAAGTGATGAGGAAGAGGCCCTGGCCGGCGAACTTGAACAAATGCCCGATGAAATAGATGAAAACCAGAGGCTGGTACAAACCCAACTGGCGCTGATTTGCCGCCAGCTCGGGCCACTGCGCACCCTGGCCGCGCATTTGGTCAAGGCACCTTAGGCCTTGGCGCCAGTCGGCATCACGCCTACTATCGAGACATGAACTCGCCAACAAGGACAAGATCGTGACCACCGACTGGCTCTGCAAACACCACAACGACCTGGGCAAGGAACAGCTCTACGCAATCCTCGAATTGCGCTCAAAAGTATTTGTCGCCGAGCAGAAATGCGCCTATCAGGACGTCGACGGGCAAGACCTGATGGGCGATACGCTGCATGTGATGGGCTGGCAAGACGACCAGCTGGTGGCCTACGCCCGCATCCTCGACCCCGAGTCCCAGGGAGGTGACGTAGTGATCGGCCGCGTAATCGTTGCCGTCGAAGGCCGCGGGCAAAAGCTAGGGCATACCCTGCTTGAACAGGCCCTGAAAAATATCGAAGAGTACTGGGCGGGGCAGCCCGTATTCCTGTCCGCCCAAGCGCACCTGCAACCCTTTTACGAGCAACACGGGTTCAACACCCAGGGCGAGATCTACCTAGAAGACAACATCCCGCACATCGGCATGCGCCTGACATCTCAGGGGTAACCCAGCACCTGCTTGATCTGCACCAGATGCCCAGCGACCCAGTTTTTGTCCACCGGCCCCCAGTTGCGGATCAGGTAGCGTCCGGCATGGTTGCGGGCGCCATCCTGCTGTTCAAATTCGCAGATGATGTCCAGATCGGCCAGGGCAGCAATGGTGTCCTGGGCGGTACGACGCGGCATGCCGGTGACTTCGGTCAAGGCAGGCACGCTGCTGGCGATCTGGCTATCGATCAACCAGGCCACATACAAGCGCCGGTAAAAGCTGCTTTTGGTTTTGCTGACTTCCATTCAGAACTCCTGCCCGTCTATACGGGTCCGCTCCCACACATAAAGTAAGTGTCAGGTTTTGCCCTGCATATCCCGCCACGTGAGGTACACCCGCAGGTCGAACTCCAGCTGGTGATAACCAGGCAACATGTGCTCACACAGCTTGTAGAACGCCTTGTTGTGGTCTGACTCTTTCAAGTGGGCCAGCTCGTGGACCACGATCATCTTCAAAAACTCGGGCGCCGCTTCCTTGAACAGCGAGGCCACGCGCAGTTCCTTTTTAGCCTTGAGCTTGCCGCCCTGAACCCGTGAAATAGCAGTATGCAAACCCAGCGCACGGTGGGTCAGGTCGAGCCGGTTATCAAACAGCACCTTGTCAAAGGATGGCGCATTGCGCAGGTATTCCTGTTTGAGCTCCTGAGCGTAGGCATACAGGGCCTTGTCGCTTTGCACGGCATGACGCTGTGGATAACGCTCGCTCAGGTAACTGCCCAGCTGGTTGCGCTCGATCAATTGGCGCACCTGCTCTTGCAAGGTCTGGGGGTAAGCCTGGAGGTATTTGAGCACAGTCATGGGGCGCCAACGCACAGCGTAAAAGTGCGCCAGTGTAGCGAATTCGATCCCCGGGCGCCCACGTCAGACTTTTACGCTGCCAAAAGGCAGACGCTTCCGAGAAAACACGATGCACACAAGCGCTGCTTGCGACCCGCAAACTCACAGGGCTATCTTCACCAGTCGCCGATGCTCCCCCGTGGAAGAAACATGAAAAAGCCGACGCCCGACGATCCCAAAGCCATTCACACTCCCCGGGATGATCATCAGCACGATGAAACCACCCGGCTTATTCTCGACGCCCTGCTTCAGGCCCCGCCCGTTTGCCTGGAAAACCTCAAACCCACCCGTGCACTAAGGGCAGGCAAGCAATCACCCTTTGCCGTGCTGCCTGATATCCGTGCAATCGAAGCGCTGTCCCATGTGTCGCTGATGCTCAAAAGCGCAGAAGAGGTCTCGGATGAAATCACCGCATACGCCAGCGGCATAGAGCGTGGGCTGGTGTGGTCGCTGGTGCATTCGGTGGAGATGTCCCGATCACTGGTGGACTCACTGCTCAGGGCCAATGGTGTTGATCCAGAGTTGCTAAAGGCACAACCGTCAAACTGGCCCTGCGCGAAGCAGGCTGGCAAGGGGGGGCTTTAATTCCTCCAAAAAAAAAACGCCCCGATCAGATCGAGGCGTTTTTTGGTCGGGCCGGTCAGGCGGCAATCGACAGTTTGAGCTTGTTCATCGCGCTTTTTTCCAGCTGACGAATCCGCTCGGCTGACACGTTGTACTTCTGCGCCAGGTCGTGCAGCGTGGCTTTTTCTTCAGCCAGCCAGCGCTGATACAGAATGTCACGGCTGCGGTCGTCCAGCACTTCCAGCGCTTCGTGAAGGTTGCTGGTGGAGTTGTCGGTCCAGTCAGCATCTTCCAGTTGGCGTGCCGGGTCATACCGGTGGTCTTCCAGGTAGTTGGCTGGCGACTGGAACGCACTGTCGTCGTCAGCTTCGGCTGCCGGGTCGAACGCCATATCATGACCGGTCAGGCGGCTTTCCATCTCGCGCACTTCGCGAGGCTCTACGCCGAGGCTTTCAGCCACACGATGCACTTCATCGTTGTTCAACCAGGCCAGACGTTTTTTCTGGCTGCGCAGGTTGAAGAACAATTTGCGCTGAGCCTTGGTGGTCGCGACTTTCACGATCCGCCAGTTGCGCAGGATAAATTCGTGGATCTCTGCCTTGATCCAGTGCACCGCAAAAGACACCAGACGCACACCCATTTCAGGGTTGAAGCGTTTGACCGCCTTCATCAGGCCGACGTTGCCTTCCTGGATCAGGTCAGCCTGAGCCAGGCCATAGCCCGAATAACTACGGGCAATGTGTACAACAAAACGCAGGTGGGCGAGCACCATCTGCCGAGCCGCCCCCAAATCCTGCTCATAATAGAGACTCTCGGCCAGTTCACGCTCCTGCTCCGGTGTCAGCAATGGAATGCTGTTCACCGTATTGACATAGGCCTCGAGGTTCGCACCAGGGACCAACGCATACGCAGGTTGCAAAGAAGTGGTCATACGAAAAAACCTCCGTCTCACATAACTCGTGCAGTTCAGCACTGCGAAAGTTGACCGGAAACCTGGAAAAAAGTTCCCAAAAAAAGCTGAAAAGGTCAACAGGCAAAAAGAAAACTATTTAGGCGAAAGCTCACGTAAGTGACGCGCAACTGCAATCCATGCACCGATATACCCTAACAGCACCGCGCCAAGCAAGAGAGACAGACCATCGGCTACCGGCACACCCGCCAAGGCAAAATTGCTGCCGTACAAGCCAGCCAGCCCCACCACCGCGTCGTTAAGCCAGTTCAGGCCGAATGCCAAAACGCCCCAGGATAAAACTCCCGCACCAAAGCCATAGAGCGCGCCCATATAAAGAAAGGGCCTGCGCACATAGCTGTCAGTACCGCCGACCAGCTTGATGACTTCGATTTCGATGCGACGATTCTCGATATGCAAACGAATCGTATTACCGATAACCAGCAGCAAAGCTGAAACCAGCAACACCGTCAAGCCAAACACAAAACGGTCACCCAATTTCAGGATTGCCGCCAGACGTTCGACCCAGACTAGATCAAGTTGCGCCTGTTGCACCTTCGGCAACTGCGCAAGGCGTTCGCGAAGGGCTTCAAGCGTCGCTTTATCGACTTCTGCCGGGGTTACCAGGACCACACCGGGCAACGGGTTATCGGGTAACTCTTTAAGCGCTTCGCCCAGCCCTGACTGCTGCTGGAACTCTTCGAGTGCCTTTTCGCGGCTGATAAATTCCGCGTCAGCCACCCCTGCCATACCTTTTATCTGATCGCTGAGATTTTCACCCTGCTGGCTGCTGGCATCCATCTGCAGATACAGCGAAATCTGTGCTGCACGCTGCCAGGAACCACCCAGGCGCTCGACGTTGTTAAGCAACAACGACAGGCCCATCGGCAGACTCAAGGCAACCGCCATCACCAGGCAGGTAAAAAAGCTGCCAATCGGCTGCTTGCCAAGGCGCTTCAGGCTGTCGAGCAGACTGGCCCGGTGAGCCTCAACCCAGGCGTGAAACAACATGGCGAAGGTCGGGCCATCGTCATCATCATGTTTTTTCTTCGGCGGCTGCGGGTCGGCAGCCTTTGGAGCTACGCGCTCGGATACTTTGGAACTGCGGGTGGCACTCATTGCGCGGCCTCCCCGTCACCGATCAGGCGTCCGCGCTGCAAGGTCAGCATGCGATGGCGCATGCGCGCGATCAGCGCCAGGTCATGACTGGCAATCAGTACGCTGGTGCCCAAGCGGTTGATGTCTTCAAATACGCCCATGATTTCCGCCGCCAGACGCGGATCGAGGTTACCGGTGGGTTCATCGGCCAGCAGCAAGGCCGGGCGATGCACGATGGCGCGGGCAATGCCTACACGCTGTTGCTGACCCGTGGATAAGTCACCCGGGTACAGGTCGGTCTTGTCCGACAGCGCTACGCGCTCCAGCGCCGAGTCGACACGCTTGGCGACTTCAGCCTTGGACAGGCCGAGAATTTGCAGCGGCAGGGCGACGTTGTTGAACACTGTGCGGTCAAACAGCAACTGGTGGTTCTGGAAAACCACACCGATCTGGCGACGTAAAAAAGGGATCTGCGCGTTGCTGATTTGCCCCAAGTCCTGCCCCGCCAGTAGCAATTTGCCGCTGGTCGGGCGTTCCATCGCCAGCAACAGGCGCAACAGCGTGCTTTTACCTGCGCCGGAGTGGCCGGTCACAAAAAGGAATTCGCCTCGACGGACCCGAAAGCTCAGCTCGTGCAGGCCCACGTGTCCATTTGGATAGCGCTTACCGACCTGCTCGAAACGAATCATGGACGCTCCCGCTCCGCAAACAGAGCCTGGACAAAGGGTTCGGACTCAAAATCACGCAAATCATCGATGCCTTCACCCACACCGATAAAGCGGATAGGAATATTGAATTGCTTGGCCAGGGCGAAAATCACCCCGCCTTTGGCCGTGCCATCGAGCTTGGTCAGTGCCAGACCCGTGAGGGCAACGGTCTGATCAAACTGCTTGGTCTGGTTGATAGCGTTCTGCCCGGTACCGGCATCGAGCACCAACAGCACTTCGTGGGGAGCGTCTTCGTCAAGCTTGCCCATGACCCGGCGAACTTTCTTGAGTTCTTCCATCAGGTTGTCTTTGGTATGCAGGCGACCAGCGGTATCGGCGATCAATACGTCGATGCCACGGGCCTTGGCAGCTTGCACAGCGTCAAAAATCACCGACGCCGAATCCGCGCCAGTGTGCTGGGCAATGACCGGGATATGGTTGCGCTCGCCCCACACCTGCAGCTGCTCGACGGCGGCCGCACGGAAGGTATCACCGGCAGCCAGCATGACTTTCTTGCCTTCAAGCTGCAGTTTTTTCGCCAGTTTGCCGATGGTGGTGGTTTTACCCGCGCCGTTGACGCCTACCACCAGAATCACGAATGGCTTGTTTTGCGATTCGATTTTCAGCGGTTGCTCCACCGGCTTGAGCATGGCCGCCAGCTCGTCCTGCAGCGACTTGTAGAGTGCATCGGCATCGGTCAGTTGCTTGCGCGCGACCTTCTGCGTCAGGTTCTTGATGATCACCGAGGTTGCTTCAACACCCACGTCGGCGGTCAACAGTCGGGTTTCGATCTCTTCGAGCAGATCGTCATCAATGGCTTTTTTGCCCAGAAACAGGCTGGCCATGCCTTCGCCAATGCTGGCGCTGGTCTTGGACAAGCCTTGCTTGAGACGAGCGAAAAAGCCTGTTTTTTGCTCGGGGGGCGCAACTGGCGCGGGGGCCGGGGCCTCGACCAACGGGGCTGGGGCAGCCACCACA
>NZ_WIVQ01000110.1:0-14996 GCF_009600545.1 Pseudomonas sp. FSL R10-1339
CGCCGCAAATCCCTGTGGACTTACCCACATTCGATGAAGTGGTTGGGCCCGAGCTCAGTGCCGCCGATTTCAACTCATTCATTCTTGACCGCTTCAGCCCGCAAAAGCTGAATGCGTACACCATCCATGCTGAAGTAGAAGGGATTCTTATGGCCAATGACTTCCGTCAATTACTGGCGCAGGCCCGTGCCCGTGACATTCATTTCCAACCCCTGCGGGACTTGCTGCCCGCCGACCTCGAGAGCCTGCCCGCCGGGCAATTGAGCCGTGGCGTGCTGGAAGGCCGTGAAGGCTGGTTGGGAGTGCAGAAGCCATGACTTCACGCTGGACAATACCGCTGCTGGTTCTGGCCTTTATCGCCTTTTACCTGTTGCCATTGGGCACCCACGGCTTGTGGATCCCGGACGAAACGCGCTACGCGCAGATCGGCCAGCAAATCCTGATCGACGGTAACTGGGTCACCCCGCACTTTATGGATTTGCGTTACTTCGAGAAGCCGATTGCCGGCTACTGGATGATTGCCATCGGCCAGGCCATTTTTGGCGAAAACCTGTTTGGCGTGCGCATTGCCTCGGCCATCGCCACCGGTTTGAGCGTATTCCTGGCCTATGCCGTGGCCCGTCGCCTGTGGAACGATCCGCGCAAGAGCTTTGCCTGCGCCCTGGTGTACATGACCTTTGGCCTGATTGCAGGCCAGGCCGGTTATTCCAACCTTGATCCGCAGTTTACCCTGTGGGTCAACCTGAGCCTGGTGGCGCTGTGGTTTGCCGTCGACAGCAGCTCCAATCGTGATCGCCTGATCAGTTGGGTGGTACTGGGTTTTGCCTGCGGCATGGGCTTTATGACCAAGGGTTTTCTAGCTCTGCTGCTGCCGGTACTGATCGCTCTGCCCTACATGCTCTGGCAAAAGCGCTTTCTGGAACTGGTCAAGTACGGCCTGGTGGCCATGCTGGTGGCGGCCATTGTCTCGCTGCCGTGGGTGCTGGCAGTACACGCCCAGGAGCCTGACTACTGGCGCTTCTTCTTCTGGCACGAGCATATCCGCCGTTTTGCCGGTGACGATGCCCAGCACGGTCGCCCATGGTGGTTCTACCTGCCGCTGCTGGTGGTTTCCAGCCTGCCTTGGGCAGCGTTGTTGCCGGTGGCCTTCAAGGACGCCTGGAGCAACAAACGCCATGCAAGCATTGTGTTCGTGCTGCTATGGCTGCTGCTGCCACTGGGGCTGTTCAGCCTGAGCAAGGGCAAGCTGCCAACCTACATCATGCCGTGCATGTTGCCGTTGGCACTGCTGCTGGGCCACGCAATGATGCAACGGGTTGAACAGGCCAAAACCTGCGCCCTGCGCTTCAATGGCGCGGTCAACCTGATCGGCGGCAGTGCGGCATTGCTGGCCCTGGTGTATTTCCAGGTCAAACAGCCCTTCTATGACAACGAACCGCTGCATATGGCCCTGCTGGTCGTGGTGCTGCTGACGTGGATCATTACCGGCCTGCTGACACTGACCAAACCTCTGAAAATGTGGGCTGCGCCGGCACTGGCCATGGGTGTTCTGGTACTGGTACTGCCAGCCGCCATGCCGAGCAGCGTGGTTCACAACAAAATGCCTGACCAGTTTGTCCTGGAACATATGGATGAGCTGTCCCGGGCCAAGACATTTCTGAGTAACGACCTGGGCGCAGCGTCTGCTTTGGCCTGGCGTCTGCGCCGACCTGACGTGACACTCTACAACACCCAGGGTGAGGTCAAGTACGGCCTGACCTACGACGATGCCAAAGGTAAAAGCATTAGCCTGACTGAAGTTGGCCCGTGGATGGCTGAAGCTCGCCGCAAAGGCCCTGTCGGCGTGGTGATGCGCGTCAAGGACAGCGATGAGAGCCATGAAATGGACGAGTTGCCCAAAGACGCCAAGCGCTATGACGAAGGCAATATGGTGATTTTGATTTACCCGCAGATTGCTCCATGACCCTGACGCTATTGCTGTTGGCCTGTCTGTTGACCTGTGCTGGCCAGATCGCCCAGAAATACGCGGTCGAAGGTTGGCGCGGGGTTGACACCGGGGTGGCGCAAAAACTGCGCTCCCCCTGGTTATGGCTGGCACTGCTATGTCTCGGCCTGGGTTTGCTGGTGTGGTTGCTGGTGCTACAACGGCTCGAGGTCGGGGTTGCTTACCCGATGCTCAGCCTAAATTTTGTACTGATCACCCTGGTGGCCCGCTATCTGTTTAAAGAAACCATCGACCTGCGCCATTGGCTGGGCGTTGGGCTGGTAATAGCCGGGGTGGTTTTGCTGGGGCAACACGCATGAGCCTGTACCGTGGATTTGCCTTTGCCTCAGGCAGTGTATTACTGGTCAGCGGCGCCCAACTGGGCATGCGCTGGAGCATGACGCGGTTGCCGCAGCCCGCCCAATGGCTTGAAGCGTTCAGCCAGGGCAGTGTCTCGCTCCCGGCGTTGGCCATGGTAGTTGCCGCCATTGTCGCGTATGCACTGTCGATGCTCTGCTGGCTGCTGGCCCTGCGCGATTTGCCCTTGGGCCGCGCCTATTCGCTGCTAAGTGTCAGCTATGCATTGGTCTACCTGCTGGCTGCCAGCCTGCCGATTTTCCATGAAAGCTTCACCCTTTCAAAAACCCTCGGTGTGACGCTGGTCATTCTTGGGGTGCTTGTGATCAATTCTCGACGTACTTCCGGAAACAGCGCATGAAAATCAGTGTATTTGGTAGTGGTTATGTAGGCCTGGTGCAGGCGACGGTTCTGGCGGAAGTCGGCCATGACGTCATCTGCATGGACATTGACCAGAAAAAGGTCGAGTCGCTGCAACAAGGTCACGTCAGCATTTTCGAGCCCGGGCTTTCAGCCCTGGTGCGTGAAAACCTCGAGAGCAAGCGCCTGCGTTTTACCAGCGATGAAAAAACCGCTGTCGAGCACGGCCAGGTACTGTTTATCGCCGTGGGCACACCACCGAGCGAAGACGGTTCGGCTGATCTTGGCCAGGTGTTCTCCGTGGGTGACGCCGTTGCCCGCCACCGCAAGGAGCCGCTGATCCTGGTCGAGAAATCCACCGTGCCCGTGGGCACTGGCGACGCGCTGACCGCCCATATCAACAAGGCCCTGGAACAGGCCGGACGCTCGCTGCAATTTGACGTGGTATCCAACCCGGAATTCCTCAAGGAAGGCTCGGCCGTCACTGATTGCCGCCGCCCGGACCGCATCATCATTGGCTGTGCCCGTGAAGAGGTGCGTGAAGTCATGCGCGACCTGTACGCGCCGTTCAACCGCAACCATGACCGGATCATTTTCATGGACCTGCGCAGCGCCGAGCTGACCAAGTACGCCGCCAACTGCATGCTGGCGACCAAGATCAGCTTTATCAACCAGATCGCCGAACTGGCCGAGCACCTTGGGGCCGACATCGAAGCCGTGCGCCTGGGCATTGGCGCCGACCAGCGCATTGGCTATCACTTCATCTACCCTGGCTGCGGCTATGGCGGTTCGTGCTTCCCCAAAGACATGCGCGCGCTGATCCACAGTGCCCAGCAGGTCAATTGCTCCAGCGATCTGCTGCAAGCGGTCGAAGCGATCAACGAGCGGCAGAAGCACAAGCTGTTCGAACGCATCAACGCGTTTTTCAAGGGCAACCTTCAAGGCAAGACCTTTGCGTTGTGGGGCCTGGCATTCAAACCCAATACCGATGACATGCGCGACGCACCCAGCCGCGTATTGATGGAGGCCCTGTGGGCTGCGGGTGCCAATGTGCGCGCTTTCGACCCCGAAGCCATGCAGGAAACCCAGCGCCTTTACGGCGATGAAGCGCGCCTGAGCCTGATGGGCACACCGGAATCTACCCTTAATGGCGCCGACGCATTGATCGTCTGCACCGAGTGGCAGCAATTCAAGGCGCCGGACTTCGACCTGATCAAGCAACGCCTGAGCACACCGGTGATATTTGACGGGCGCAACCTGTATGACGGTGAGCGCCTGGCCAAGGCCGGCTTGCAGTACTTCCCGATGGGGCGTGGCGAGTCGTGCAACTTGCCGGTCGGGTCTACAGCCCTTTGATGATTCAGCAGCGCCGCCATTGGCAACAATGGCGGCGTTTTTTTTGTGCGTCCCGATGAGACAAGGAAACTCGACATGCGTGCCGATTTCACCTCCCCCGCCCTGCTCACCTTGCGCAGGCAATCGCTGGTTCTGGGCGCGCTCGCCTTGCTGCTGTTTATCCTGGGCAACCATCAAGAGGCCGCGATCGGCTTTGATTCTCGCTTTGTCATGTTCGCCAATGAAATGCTGCGTCACGGCCCCGGTTTTTTCCCGACCACCTACGGCCAGCCTTACGCGGACTACAGCGCAACCTCGACCCTGCTTACCTGGCTGCTGTCCCTGCCCTTTGGCAAAGTCACCAGCCTCACCGCTTGGCTACCCACGGCCATTGCCAGTGCAAGCATTGTGACCTTGATGTATCGCCTGGTAGCGGCGCAATCGCGCACCTGGGCGCTGGTCAGCGTGGCACTGCTGTTGCTGAGCATGACTTTTATCACCGAAACCCGCGCGGTATCGCTTGACCAGATGCTGGCAGCGCTCAGTTTCAGTGCCTTCTACCTGGCTTACGCCCACGATCACTTTGCGGCACCACGCCGTCATTTCTGGTTGTTGGCCCTGCTGGTATTGGGTTTTGCGGTGCGCGGGCCGATCGGCCTGGTCATTCCCACCGGTATTCTGTGCAGCTATTACCTGCTTAATGGCCAGTGGCGGCGCCTGATCAGCTTTGGCCTGCAAGCGCTGGTCTTGCTGATCCTGTGTATTGGCACGTTATTGATGCTGGCCTGGATCAGTGGCGGTGAGGCTTTTGTACATGAAGTCATCCGCATGCAAGTGACAGGACGCATGGATGGAACCGAAGGCGCCAGCGGCGTGCTGTATTACTTCACCAGTTCCATGGGCAATTACGCGCTGGCCTATCCGCTGGCCGTTTTGGTGCTGCTGGCGATCCTGATTACCGGGCGCAAGCCGTCGGGGCCAGCCTTGCAACTGGTCAAGTACTGCGTTGGTGCAGCCCTGATCGTGATGATCGGCCTGTCGATTCCCCAGGCCAAAAAGGCCCGTTACCTGCTGCCCATGTTACCGATGGCCGCGATTATTGCGGCCTACCCGTTCCAGGTCATGCACGGGCGGGTCTTTGCTGGCCTGCGCGGCTTGATTCAGGGGTTGTTCCTGCTGCTGCCGGGTTTACTGATTATCGGTCTGGTGGTTGTACGCAAGCGTTTTGGTGAAGAGTTGCCACCCTTGACCGTCATATTCGTGGCCCTGGCCGTGCTTCAGGTTCTGGCCGTTGGCGTACTGTTCAAAGCCCAATGGCGTGTTGCGGGGCTGGCAACCTGTGCGGTGCTGGCGATGTGGAGCAGCTATATCATGGTCTTCGAACCTGCAGAGCGCAGCCTTTACGATACGCGTACCTTTACCCTCAAGGCCATGCAACTGATCGACCAGGCTCCGGCCCCAGTAGTACTGCATGGCATGGGCAAGGACGCCAAGGCGATCAAGTTCATGGTTAACGTGGATCGTGATCTGCTACCGCTGTTCACCCAGTCATCCGCTGAACTGGCAGCATTGCCGGCTCCGGCCTGGATCATCATGGATCGCAAGGACTATGAGGCCTTGCAAGGCAGTGACCTGGGTAATATTGCCCCGACGCTGAGCGGTCGTTTCGACAAGAACGACTATGTGTTGCTGCATCGGCCTTGATCCTGTGGGAGCGGGCTTGCCCGCTCCCACAACTACGGCAAAACGCCAGAGCACAAACAGTGCGCCTGCAGGTACAATCCCCGCCCTTCTCTCTCCCCAAGGAATCCCAATGTCAGGGCTTGAACTGTTTGCCGCCGCACTCGGCGTCATTGCTGTCTGGTTGACAGTCAAACAGAACCCCTGGTGCTGGCCCATCGGCCTGGTGATGGTGCTGCTCTACAGCTGGATCTTCTTCGAGATCAAACTGTATTCAGGCATGCTCTTGCAGGTATTTTTTGCCCTGTTGCAAGTCTATGGCTGGTGGCAGTGGACACGCGCAGGGGCACAGCATGAAGGCCGTGTCGTCAGCCGGCTAAGCCCATTGCAAGTGCTGGGCGGCGTGATTGCAGGCGCCATCGGCAGCGTGGTTCTCGGCGCCTCAATGGCCCATTGGACCGATTCCACTTTCCCCTGGTCAGATGCCACGCTGACAGCCTTCAGTCTGGTTGCCCAATTATGGATGGCGCAAAAACGCCTGCAGTGTTGGGCATTGTGGTGTGTCATCGATGTGCTTTATATCGGCTTTTTTGCCTGGCAGGACCTGTACTTCACCGCCGGCCTGTACGCGTTGTTTACCCTGATAGCCATTCAAGGCTGGCGTGACTGGCGCCGCGACCCGGCGCTGCGCACATGAAGGTGGTCGTTCTGGCGGGGCCGGAGTCGAGTGGCAAGAGCTGGCTCGCTGCGTTATTGCAGCAGCGCTTTGGCGGCACGATGGTGGGCGAGTATGTGCGCTACTTTATCGAGCAAAACCCTCGCGAGACCTGCCTGGCCGATATTCCGGACATCGCTCTCGGGCAGCTTCGCTGGGAAGACGAAGCGCGCGCCCAACAACCCGCGCTGCTGATTCTGGATACCCATTTACTCAGCAATATCCTCTGGAGCCAGACCCTGTTTGGTGACTGCCCACAGTGGCTTGAAACTGAACTGCTCAAGCGCCACTACGACCTGCATTTGCTGCTGTCCCCCGACGATGTGGAGTGGACCGCTGACGGTCAACGCTGCCAACCCTCACTGGCGGAACGCCAGGCGTTTTTTGCGGCCAGTCTTGACTGGCTCACCGATCATCAACAAACCGTACAAGTGATAACCGGCGACTGGCAGGCCCGGCAACAGCATGCCTGCGCCGCAGTCGAACAATTAATGGGTAGTCGGGAAACTTGCTCAGACAGTATTAGTCCATAAGTTAGGTTGTTTACAACAAACAACTGGCAAGCGAGTTACTTAATGCTTTCAGCTTCTTGCCAATGTCCGTTGCTGTTACATGAAAATTTCGTGAAGCCTCTAAAACATTGGTTTGAGGCACGACTTTGCGAAATTGTAAGGTTAACGAGACACCCCCCTGCACCACGTAATTTGCAACCCGGCCCTTATTGTACAAGGGCCGGGGCTGCACACTGACATCTCATGTTCGTTACACCTGATCCCGCCCGGAACAGTCATCGTGCTGTGTGCTGTTGTTTTCAAACATTAACTTAGAAATGGCACAGCTCATGCCCTCTTCCTATCACGCTTGCCAGGGCCAGCGTCGATAAGGGAGCACAGTCATGGGGCGCGCATGTTGTGGTAATGGTCACCTGCTGATGGCTTGCAGCCTGAGCGCCTTGCTGGGCTGGTGCGCCGTTGTTCAGGCCGCCGGCAATGGCGAAATAGTGCTTACCCGTACCGTGCAACCCCATGCGGTGGGCAATCCGCCCATGCATCCCGATCCTGACCCGCTAACCGCAAATGCCAGCCCCTTGGTTCAAGTCATGGGTGCAACCCGTGAACTGAGCGATGGTGACTTTGCCGGCGTCAGCAGCGGAGCTGCGATCACCCGGTCCATTATGCCCAGTGGTAACACACTGCCCGGCCTCACCACCAGCAACGGCCTGCCAGGCATAAGCAATGGTCATGCTGGCGGCAGCGCAAACAGCATTTCCGGCACGATTGGCAATAGCATCAGCCAGGGGATGCGCCCGCTCACTGCCCTGGGCCAGGGGAAATAACATGATTGTCTGCCGCCTGCCTGCACTGATTGCCGCGCTGCTGGTCACCTCCTTCGCTGTGGCGGCTTCCGATAACAACGCCACGATCAAGGATTCGGGGGCCAACTACCATGGCAATGTCTCGCTTAACCAGGCCTCTGGCGATCAGCAACAGCAAGTCAATATCCGTGCAATTGCCATCGGCACCGAGGCACGCGCTACGACTGCAGTGACCCAGAAACTCAATACCCCCGCCGACACCTCGCTCAATGCCCGGGCAACTATCGGTGGCAATTCCTTCAGTAATGGCAGCGGTGTGATCGGTATCAACCAGTCAGCCGGAGCCAATAACCAGATGGTCAATGCCGTGCGGGTCAGCATCAGTGCCCGGCCGCAAGGTATTGACGACAGCGCCTTGTCCCAGCAGAACGTGGCGCTGCTTCCAGACTCGGGTACCGCATCCCCCGCCAGCGGCAGTCGCCAGATCGTTACCAGCGATCAGGCCTTCACCGGCAGCCGAGGGGTGGTGCAGTTGAACCAGAGTGCAGGGGTGGGGAACCGCATGGCTAACACCCTGAATATCCGGGTTGCTGACTGACCCGGCAACAACGCAGTGCAATTGGAAAGTGCCAACACTTAACCCAACTAATGATGCACGGAGAAACACCATGAAACCGTCAATCGCTCTGAAGCCACTGGCTTTCGCTCTGGCAACACTGGTGGCCGTATCTGCTCAAGCCAACGGTACCGGCAACAACAATCCGCCGCCTCCATCGACACCGCCTGCATACACCCTTGACCCTAATGCCGCCGCTGCTGCAGTCGTGATTGACGTGCAAAACAGTCACAACAACAAAGTGACCAACAAGGCGGTCGAAAACAATGCAACCATCAAGGACTCGATCAAAGGGTCTGAAGGCAACATGGGTGCGAACGCCGCTTCCGGCTCCGGCAACCAGCAAGACAACGCCGTAGCGATCGCCACTTCAGACGAGAGCTTTGTGTTTGGTACCGCTGCGTCCCTGACCAGCGCCACCCAGACCAACAGCCACAACAACTCGCACAACTATGGCGCACAAAACAACGCCTCGATCAAAAGCTCGGCCAATGGCAGTTCGGGTAACGTCGGCATAAACGTTGCTTCGGGCGAGTTCAACCAACAGAAAAACAACCTGGCCATCGCCGTATCCAATGGTCGTATCGCCAGCGCCGGGGCAACCGCCTCGCAAACCTCGAACAACCTGTCGGTGATCAACGAAGCCGGTGCGTCTTACCTGAGCAATGTGAATACCTGGAATCAAGGGTCGGGCTGGAACAACAAAACCCCTGTCGTCAACAACGCCACCATGGACCATTCGTTCAATGGCTACTCGGGTAATGGCGGTGCCAATATTGCGGCAGGTACCGGCAACCAACAAAGCAACTCGCTGTCCATCGCTGCCGGCTGCAAGGTCTGCATGTAGTCGCGACGCTAAAGAAGGGTCTCGTTTATGAGACCCTTTTTCCTTATTCAGGCGTATCAATCATGCGTATTGTCGCCCTCACCCTCTTCTTCGGCCTGAGCGCAATGGCCCATGCCGCACAGATGCCAATCGCTGCCCTGCCTGGCGGCAACCTGGTGTTCAAGCAGGTGCAGAGCATTCGTGAAAGGCGCTTTGCGGATATCGTTGAACAAAAAACCGATTTCAGTTGCGGCGCTGCGGCGCTCGCCACCGTACTGCGTCAGGCCTATTGGCTGGACGTCAACGAAGACCAGATCATCAAGGGGATGCTGCAAAACGCTGATCAGGATCTGGTTCGCACCCAGGGCTTCTCAATGCTCGACATGAAGCGCTACGTTGAGAGCATCGGCATGCGCGCCAGGGGTTACCGAATTCCGGCGCAGAGCCTTGAAAGCGTGAACATACCCGTTGTGGTGCTACTGGATATCCGTGGCTACAAGCACTTTGTCGTGCTGCAACGCGCGCAGAAGGACTGGGTGTATATCGGCGACCCTGTACTGGGGCACAAGCGCTACTCCCACGCAGATTTCCTCAAAGGCTGGAATGGCATTGTGTTTGCCATCATCGGCCCCGGTTACGACAAGACCAATGCGTTATTGACCCCGCCTGCCCCGCTGACCGCAAAAAACCAGCTCAACGGGTTTAACCCGGTCAAAGACGCAGAACTCATGGACTTCGGTTTTATCCAAAGCGACTTTTTTTAAGGTGCGTCAATCATGACTACGGAGCCCGACGCTCCAGGAGCCGTACATGAAAACTTCCATATGGCTGATTGCCGCATGCCTTGCGAACAGCCTGCACGCCCAGGCGGCGTCCTTTAAACCGGTTGAATTGAAAGACACTGAAATGGCCGAGTTGCGCGGCCGTTATGTGATGCCCGGGCGGATCATCAGTTTCGGCATCGTGATGAACAGTACCTGGACCAGCAGCAATGGCGGCGTAGTCGGCGCCAGTACTTCCATGTATGTGCAAAACACCATTGAACCCAAGTTTTACGTGTCCACTTACAGTTCTGCCGGTAACGGTGCCCCTGGCTCAAACGGCACTGGCTCGGTTACCGGTGGTGCGGGCCTGACCACAGCCCAAGGCGTCACCCAGAGCGTTCGGGCTGCGGGTGACAACAACAGTGCCTATAACAACGTCGACATCAATGTCAGCGAGGCCGACCAGGCCCCCATGGTCAACCAGCAAGGGGTATTACTCACGACCCATACGTCCATCACCCAGGCTGCTGGTGCGGGCAATGTGACCGTCTCCGCCACGGGTGGGGGCGTTCAGCTGGCCATTCAGGCCAACAACAATCAAGGCAGCTCACTGCAGCAAATCGCCCAGGGTGGCGTATTGCAAAGCACTACTTTGCTGGGCGGCGGTAATAGGGTCAATAACATGGCACAACTTAACGTGGTACTGGGTAACAACCTGCCCAGCCCCGGCGCGCTCGATTGCAACCTCAATCAGTTAAAAGGCCTTCGCAATATGGGTTATTGAACTAGGCTCAGGCTCTACAACTTGGCTTATCTGGACGGCTTATTTCATGCATCGATCGTTAACCTTTCGCGCAGTTGTATGTATGAGCACTATATTCCCGTCACCCCTGTTATATGCAGCGGCTGATGCCGATCTAGCGCTACTAAAACAAGAACTTATGGAGCTTCGCCAACGTTACGATCAACAGCAAAAAGCCTTGGCAGTGCTTGAGCAACGGGTGCGTGAAGTTGAGGATCAGCCTGCGACGCCGCAACCCAGGCGCCTGGCCAAATCACCGGCCGACATGAAGGGCAACCAGAACGTTACGGCTGCCAGTGGCACCAGTACCGCTGCACAAGGCAGCTCTTATGGCGCCGCGCTCAAGGATGACTCCGCCCCCGCCCAGAGTGTGGTCAACCTCTACGATGAAGCCAGCGGTTTTTTCGGCGGCGGCAAGTTCAGCCTCGAAACGGGTATTACCTATTCGCGTTATGACACACGCCAGCTGATTCTCAATGGTTTTCTGGCCCTGGATTCAATTTTCCTGGGCAACCTCAACCTCGACCGGATCAAGGCCGACAACTGGACCCTTGACCTCACCGGACGCTATAACCTGGATAACCGCTGGCAGTTTGACGTTAACGTTCCGGTGATTTACCGCGAGAGTACTTACCAGTCCGGCGGGGCCAACGGCGGTGATGCGCAAGCCACTTCAGAGCAAACGGTTACCCGCGACCCGACCATTGGCGACGTCAACTTCGGAGTCGCATACAAGTTCCTCGACGAGTCGGTCAATACCCCGGATGCGGTCTTCAGCGTGCGGGTCAAGGCCCCCACCGGCAAGGACCCGTTTGGCATCAAACTGGTCAAAGCCTCTGAAAACACCAACTTGTTTGTCCCTGAAGACCTGCCCACCGGCAATGGTGTGTGGTCGATCAGCCCTGCCATTTCCCTGGTCAAGACCTTCGACCCAGCTGTGCTGTTCGGCTCTCTCTCGTATACCCATAACCTTGAAGAGTCATTTGACGACATCAGTTCCACGCAAAACCTGAAGCAGCCTGGCAAGGTCAAACTGGGTGACAGCTTCCAGATTGGCGCAGGGGTTGCTTTTGCCCTCAACGAAAAAATGAGTATGTCGTTTTCCGTGTCCGACCTGATTCAGAAAAAGAGCAAACTCAAGCAGGATGGCGGTGACTGGCAAACAGTTACCACCAGTGATGCCAACGCCGGTTACTTCAATATCGGCATGACCGTAGCAGCGACCGATAACCTGACCATCGTGCCAAACCTGTCCATAGGCTTGACCGACGATGCGCCGGACTTCACCTTCAGCCTGAAATTCCCTTACTACTTCTAAACAGCAAAAGGCCCTCCGCGCTTGAGCGCTGGGGGCCTTTTGCTGCTTTCAACGAATGTGATGCTTGTGCAGTAACCGATAAAACGTCGGCCGCGAAACCCCAAGCACCTTGGCGGCCATGCTCAAATTGTCGCTGTGCCGGTCCAGCACCTCGCACAGTGCCTGGCGTTCGGCGCGGTCCTTGTATTGTTCAAGGGTGTTCATCGTGCCGACCAGCAACGGGCGCAACTCCAGGCCCAGATCATGCGCTTCGATCTGCCGCCCTTCGGCCAATACCAGGCCACGACGCACGCGGTTGGCCAGCTCGCGGACATTTCCCGGCCAGCCATGATTGCCCATGGCAATCAACGCCTCGTCACTGAACGTACGCGGGCGACGGCCTGTTTCCAGACTGTAGAAACGGGCAAAGTGACTGGCCAGCATGGCCAGGTCACCATGTCGCTCTCGCAAGGGGGCGGTGGTTAATTGCAACACGTTGAGGCGGTAATACAGGTCTTCACGAAATTGACCGTTGGCGACTGCCGCCTCGAGATCAACATGGGTCGCTGCCAGAATACGAACATCGATGGGGATCGGCTGGTTGCCGCCGACTCTCTCGATGTGTTTTTCCTGCAAAAAGCGCAACAGGCTGGCTTGCAATTCCAACGGCAGATCGCCAATTTCATCCAGAAAAAGCGTACCGCCATTCGCGGCCTCAATGCGTCCAACCCTGCGCTGATGGGCGCCGGTGAAGGAGCCCTTTTCATGGCCGAACAGCTCAGACTGGATCAAGTGGTCGGGAATGGAGCCGCAATTGATTGCAATAAATGGCTTGCCGTTGCGCTGGGATTGACGGTGCAGTGTGCGGGCGACCAGCTCCTTGCCCGTACCGCTCTCGCCGCGAATCAGGATGGGCGACTGGGTGGGTGCAAATTTGCTCACCGTCATGCGCAGGTCCCGCATCAATCGGCTGTCACCCAGCAGTTCATCTTCCTGTACATCGGACGGGGTTGAAGTTTGCCCTCGCAGGCACGCCATGCCAAAGGCCCGGCCGAGTGTGACCTGGACCCGGGAGACGTCAAAGGGCAAGGTGTGAAAGTCAAAAAACCATTCGCAGACAAAATCCCCCACATTGTTCATTTTCAGTACGTCAGGGGTGAGCGCCGCAATCCACTCGGTACCACTGCGACTGATCATGTCTTTTACCGCTTCGGGACGTTCCAGATGAAAAGGTTGCAGCCTGAACAGGCCAACATCGCAAGAGCGGTCAACAACGGTTGCCAGAGTGCAGCTGTCGACCGCCCAGCCTATGGTTCGCAGACCGGGGAGCAATTCATGACAATCCGCACAGGGATCGACCACCAGCAGACGTCGGGGAGAGGACATTGCAAGCATGACTGTTCCTTGGCGCCAGAAAAACATAAAACAGCATTAAAAACAGTCCCTTGTTCAACTTACGCGTAACCTTAGCAAGCCATTGGGCGCTTTCTGGATCGTTTGTTTATAACCCTAATAGCCAATCAAACTGTACAGCCTCGTTCCAAGAGCAGGGGCGATAGATACACTCACTGAAAATTGATCTGGATCAGTCATATAAAAAAACTTTTAAAAATATGACGAAAGTGTGTGACCTGATGCCCCTCTAAAGTCATCAGTACAAGTAACCAACCGAACGGTAAGCCCAGCCGACGGTTAATCACTTGATGGGCATACTTGAGAGAACACCCTATGAACGCCCCGCTCCGTTTCAACGAAGCTCTTTTGATTGCCGGCCACGCTTTTGAACCTTTTCAATGCGTTGCCTGGGCTGCACAGGATGGTCATGGCGAGTTGAGCCTGACTGTTATCGATCGCACCAATACCCGTATCGGCCGCAAACAGATCCCGCGCAGCGCCTGCGCTGACGCCGCTCAGCTGGAAAGCCTGCTGGCACAAGCCCGCGCCGAGATCAGCAGCGAAGGCTACACCCTGCAGCCTTGGGTCATGCCTGCTTGAGAAGCGGCTGACTGATTTGGGAGCTGGTTGACCAGCTCCCACAAATAATCAGCCATCAATGTGTACATACTCTGCATTCAACTCGGCGGCCATTTGACGCGAGCGGCCCAAACGAAGCGGGCCACGCTCGATATCGATCAACAGTCCCGGGCAGTCAATGGCCGGCAGCGTTGACCACTCTTTCAGTCGGCCATCGGTCAACAGTAAAAAGCGCTGTTGTTCCTCTGGACACTGTTTGCGGCGCCTTTCAAGCCAGTCAGCGACTTCCTGCAAGGCCTCCAGCAAAGGCGTCCCGCCTCCAGCACCCAAGCCCTGCAACCAGTCATTCAAGGCAGCAGACGCCTTGGAGCCGATGACCTGCCACTGCGGCGCCTTTGCGCTGACCGTCATCACCGCCACCCGCACACGCTGGCGATACGCATCTTCAAACAGTTGGGCCAGCAGCCCCTTGGCGTCACTCAGCGCCTGATGGCGACGGGTTGAAGCAGACGCATCCACCACCACCAGCCAGAGTTCCGGCGCTGCACTTTGCCGGGTTTTCCAGGCCAGATCAGCGTGCAGCCGGGGACGACCGCCGAGCAGGGTTTTCACCCAGTCGATCATCCCGCTGCCGGCGCTGCGGCTTGCGCCTTGCCTGCCCGCAGAGAGCTGACCTGACCGGGGCCTGGCATCCGCCCCCACTGCAGAACGGGGGCGGATGCCTAGGGCTTTTTTGGCCAGCTCGGCACTTCACGGCGCGCGCCCATGGGTTGCACCTGTGCAGGCAGTTCGCCCCACTGGCCCTGCCCCGATTGAGGCGAAGCATTGCTGGCCTGAGGGGGTGACTGCGGTGGTGGTGTTGACGCCTGGCCTTTAGGTTCTCGGCGGCGATGACGCAAGGCAAACTCGGCCACGGCATCAATATCGTCCAGGCTGATGGCCGTGGCCCCGCGCCAGGCGGCATGGGCCCG
>NZ_WIVQ01000111.1:0-14912 GCF_009600545.1 Pseudomonas sp. FSL R10-1339
GTCGTGCCGCCGCTACCGGCTTGGCCGGGGCAACTGCAGCCACCACGGCTGCCGAGTCGGCGCTGAATTTGCCTTTGCCGTGCATCTGGTCGAGCAGGGCTTCAAATTCGTGATCGCTGATCAGGTCAGGGTCGCCCGCAGGCACCACGGCAGTGACCGCAGGCTCGGCAGGAGCCGCGGTCGCGGTGTCCAGCCCATCGGTATTGAACGAACCCTTGCCATGCAATTGATCAAGCAGGGCTTCGAATTCATCGTCGGTGATTTCATTGCTGACTTCGGCGGCCACGGCGGGCGCTTCGTCGGCCACAGTGGCCACCGCCGCTTCCATCGAAAACTGGCCCTTGCCGTGCAATTGGTCGAGCAGCAATTCAAACTCGGCGTCGCTTATTTCGTCGCTGGTCGTGCTTTGTGTTGTGGCCACCGCCTCAGGCTCGGCCGCGGCCGCCTTGACCGCATCGAGGGAATCAAGCAACTGCTCGAACTCGCTGTCGGTGATATCGGTCACCGGGGCTTCAACCACCGGTTCAGGCACTGCAACAACCGCTGCTTGCACAGCAGCAGGCTCGGCCAGGCGCGCCAGGGCCGCCAGCAACTCGGGAGTCGCGGCAGTGATCGGGCTGCGCTCGCGCACTTCGCTGAACATGCCATTGACCGCATCCAGGGCCTCAAGCACCACATCCATCAGCTCCGCGTCAACGCTGCGCTCACCCTTGCGCAGGATGTCGAAGACGTTTTCGGCGATGTGACAGCACTCCACCAACTCATGGAGCTGCAGGAAGCCGGCGCCCCCTTTTACAGTGTGAAAACCGCGAAAAATGGCATTGAGCAGATCCGCATCATCCGGTCGGCTTTCCAGCTCGACCAGTTGTTCGGACAACAACTCCAGAATTTCGCCGGCTTCAACCAGGAAATCCTGAAGGATTTCTTCATCGGCGCCGAAGCTCATGTAGGTGCTCCTTGAAATAGGCTCTTCGACGCCGGGCAACAGCGCCCGCACGCCTCTTCAAGTCCTAAAAACCCAGACTGGACAACAAATCGTCAACATCATCCTGACCGGATACGACGTCATTACGTGTATCGGCATGAATCTGCGGACCTTCACCCTTGGCCTGGTTTTTTTGCAAATTATTTTCAGCGCGCAATGCATCGCGGTCGTGCTCGATCCCGGCAAAGCGATCGACCTGGCTGGCCATCAGCACCAGCTTGAGCAAATTGCTCTCCACGTCCGTGACCAGTTGCGTCACCCGCTTGATCACCTGACCGGTCAGGTCCTGGAAATCCTGAGCCAGCAAAATATCAGTCAGATTGGCGGACACGATGGTGTTTTGCGTTTCGCTGAGCGTCAAAAAACTGTCAATCCGACGCGCCAGCTCGCGAAACTCTTCGGCACCGATTTCACGGCGCATAAAACGCCCCCAATCCGCGCTCAGTTCTTTGGCTTCCTGACCCAGGCCATTGACCAGTGGCGTGCTGTTTTCCACCAGGTCCATGGTCCGGTTGGCCGCCGCTTCCGTGAGTTTCACAACATAAGCCAAACGTTCGGTGGCATCCGTGATCTGCGACACCTCTTCGGCTTGCGGCATGCCTGGATCAATATGGAAATTGACAATGGCGCTGTGCAGTTCGCGGGTCAGCTTGCCGACTTCACGATACAGCCCGCGGTCACGGGTCTGGTTGAGCTCGTGAATCAACTGCACGGCATCGCCAAACTGGCCTCGTTCAAGGCTTTCGACCAATTCGTGGGCATGTTTTTTCAGGGTCGATTCAAAATCGGCCTGTGTGCAATCTTTATGCTCCATAGTGCCCCCAAGGCAACCGCTCAACCGATGCGTTCAAAGATCTTTTCGATTTTGTCTTTGAGTGCGATAGCGGTGAACGGCTTGACTACATATCCATTAACACCGGCCTGGGCCGCTTCGATAATCTGCTCGCGCTTGGCCTCGGCGGTCACCATCAGCACCGGCAAGTGCTTGAGTTTTTCGTCGGCACGCACATGGCGCAGCAACTCGATGCCGGTCATGCCCGGCATGTTCCAGTCCGTCACCAGAAAGTCGATGTGCCCCAGGTTGAGGATCGGTAACGCGGTGGTGCCGTCGTCCGCCTCGACCGTGTTGGTGAACCCCAGGTCACGCAACAGGTTTTTAATGATCCGCCGCATCGTTGAAAAGTCATCAACGATGAGGATTTTCATGTTCTTGTCCAATTCGACCTCCAAGCAGTCTTTAACGCACCCATGTGCAGGGCACGCCATTCAATCAATTCGTTTTCAAACACGCCTAATCGACTGTGGGAGCGGGCTTGCCCGCGATGGGGTCGACGCGGTCTGTCTGATTCACCGTGTCGATCCCATCGCGGGCAAGCCCGCTCCCACAGGTATCAAGGGCCCTAGTGCGCGCGCCACTGCCCCAGGCGAGCCCGCAAGCGTGCCGCGCACTGGCTGTGCAGCTGGCTGACCCGGGACTCGCTGACCCCCAGCACTTCGCCGATTTCCTTGAGGTTCAGTTCTTCGTCGTAGTACAGCGCCAGCACCAACCGTTCACGCTCGGGCAAATGGGCGATCGCATCGGCCAGCGCGGCCTGAAAGCGTTCATCTTCAAGGTCGCGCGACGGCTCCGTGTGGGCACTCGCGCCATCTTCATGCAACCCTTCGTGTTCGCCGTCCTGCAACAGATCGTCGAAACTGAACAGGCGGCTGCCCAGGGTGTCATTCAAGATGGCGTAATAATCATCAAGGCTTAACTGGAGTTCGGCCGCAACTTCATGATCTTTAGCGTCACAACCGGTTTTTGCTTCAATTACCCGAATGGCGTCACTGACCATGCGGGTATTGCGGTGTACCGAACGCGGTGCCCAGTCGCCCTTGCGCACTTCATCGAGCATCGCGCCACGGATACGGATGCCGGCATAGGTCTCGAAACTCGCGCCCTTGCTGGCGTCGTATTTGCCCGAAACTTCGAGCAGGCCGATCATCCCGGCCTGGATCAGGTCATCCACCTGCACGCTGGCCGGCAAACGCGCCAGCAGGTGGTAGGCAATGCGCTTGACCAGGGGCGCGTAGCGCTCGATCAGCTCGTACTGGCTGTCACGGGATGACTTGCTGTACATGCGATAACCGCTGGCCGTCATTAAAAGCGCCCCCCTGCCTGCTGCACCAGGCGTTCGACAAAGAACTCAAGATGCCCCCTCGGGTTGGCTGGCAACGGCCAGGTGTCAACTTTTTGCGCGATGGCCTTGAACGCCAGCGAGCACTTGGAGCGCGGAAACGCTTCGTAGACGGCGCGCTGTTTTTGCACGGCCTTGCGCACGCATTCGTCGTAAGGCACGGCGCCCACATATTGCAGGGCCACATCGAGGAAACGGTCGGTAACCTTGGTCAGCTTGGCGAACAGATTGCGCCCTTCCTGCGGGCTTTGCGCCATATTGGCCAGCACGCGGAAGCGGTTCATGCCGTAATCGCGGTTGAGCAACTTGATCAACGCATAGGCGTCGGTGATCGAGGTCGGCTCGTCGCACACCACCAGCAGCACTTCCTGGGCTGCGCGGACAAAGCTGACCACCGACTCGCCAATCCCGGCGGCGGTGTCGATCACCAGCACATCGAGGTTGTCGCCCAGGTCGCTGAAGGCCTGGATCAGACCGGCATGCTGCGCCGGGCTCAGGTGCACCATGCTCTGGGTGCCCGAGGCCGCCGGCACGATGCGGATCCCGCCGGGCCCCTGGAGCAATACGTCGCGCAGCTCGCAACGCCCCTCGACCACATCGGCCAGGGTGAAATTTGGGGTCAAGCCCAGCAAAACATCGACGTTCGCCAGCCCAAGGTCCGCGTCCATCAACAGAACGCGCCTGCCCAGCTCGGCCAATGCGATGGACAAGTTGACTGACACGTTAGTTTTACCGACGCCACCCTTGCCGCCGGTCACTGCGATCACCTGTACGGGATGCATGCTGCCCATGATCTTTCTTTACCTTGTCTTACTTAGACGCGGCTACATGCGTTGGCTGCTCGTTCCCCTGCGGAACAAAACCTTCAGACCAGCCGATGTAGGTACATTTCAACGTAATCTTGACTACCTCAGCCGACCCGCTTGGGTGGGCTGTGGTAGATATCAGCGAACATATCGGCCATGGCCTCTTCGCTGGGTTCTTCCTGCATTTGCACACTCACTGCGCGGCTCACCAGCTGGTGACGCCGCGGCAGATGAAGATCGTCCGGGATCCGCGGGCCGTCGGTGAGGTAAGCCACCGGCAGCTCGTGACTGATCGCCAGGCTCAACACTTCGCCCAGGCTCGCGGTTTCATCCAGTTTGGTGAGGATGCAACCGGCCAGCCCGCAACGCTTGTAACTGAGGTAAGCGGCCGTCAGCACCTGCTTCTGGCTGGTAGTGGCCAACACCAGATAATTCCTGGCCTTGATTCCGCGCCCCGCCAGGCTTTCGAGCTGCAGGCGCAACGCCGGGTCGCTGGCTTGCAGGCCCGCGGTATCGACCAGCACCACGCGCTTGCGCACCAGCGGTTCAAGGGTCTGGCCCAGCGACTGGCCGGGGGCAACATGGGTTACCGGCACATTCAAGATGCGCCCCAGGGTCTTGAGTTGTTCCTGGGCGCCAATACGGAAACTGTCCATGCTCACCAAGGCGATATTCTGCGCGCCGTACTTGAGCACATAACGGGCCGCCAGCTTGGCCAGGGTGGTGGTTTTACCCATCCCGGCGGGCCCCACCATGGCGATTACGCCACCCTCTTCCAGCGGCTCCAGCTCCGGCGTGGCAATCATCCGCGCCAGGTGCGCCAGCAACATCCGCCACGCCTGGCGTGGCTCTTCGATACCGGCCACCTGCGCCAGCAGATCACGGGACAACGGCCCGGACAAACCGATGCGCTGCAAACGGCGCCACAAGTTGGCCTGCGCGGGCTTGGCGTCCTGCAACTGGCTCCAGGCCAGCGAGCCCAGTTGCACTTCCAGCAACTCGCGCAAACCGTTGAGTTCATGGCGCATATTGTCGAATGCACGCTGATCGATCGTCGGTGCCGCGGGCGCCGGCGCAGGGCGCGGCGGTTCTTCCAGGGTCGGCTCAATCAATGGCTCGGCAGCCGTGAGCGGCAAACCGGCAAACAGCTGGCGGTTATCGCCGGCCTCGCCTTCACCGCGCAAGCTCAACTCGGCCTGGGCCGAAACAATCCGCGACTGGGTCTTGCGCAGCTCTTCTTCCAGCTCAATGTTCGGCACCCGGGGTGCCAGCGCGGACAGCTTGTAGTCCAGGGCCGCGGTCAACTCAACGCCCCCGGCAATCCGGCGGTTGCCAATAATGGCGGCGTCAGCCCCCAACTCATCACGAATCAGCTTCATGGCCTGACGCATATCGGCGGCGAAAAATCGCTTCACTTGCATAAACCAAACCCTCAGCCGTTAGGGCCTACTGTCGCAACGATCGTGACCTGCTTGTTGTCAGGGATTTCCTGGTAAGCCAGTACATGCAGGTTGGGCACCGCCAGACGGCCAAAGCGCGACAGCATCGCGCGTACCGGGCCTGCCACCAACAAGATGACCGGATTGCCTTGCATCTCCTGACGCTGAGCAGCGTCGATCAACGAGCGCTGGAGCTTCTCTGCCATGCTGGGCTCCAGCAAAACGCCCTCTTCCTGGCCTTGTCCGGCCTTCTGCAAACTATTGAGCAATATTTGTTCCAACCTGGGCTCCAGGGTGATAACAGGCAGCTCGGAGTCAACGCCTACAATGCTTTGCACGATGGCACGAGACAAGCCCACGCGTACGGCGGCAACCAAAGCGGCAGTATCTTGACTCTTATGAGCATTGTTGGCGACGGCTTCGGCAATACTGCGGATATCCCGCACTGGCACCTGTTCGGCCAACAAGGCCTGCAGCACCTTGAGCAATTGCGACAGGCTCAACACCCCCGGCACCAGTTCTTCGGCCAGTTTGGGCGAGGACTTGGCCAGCAGATGCATCAACTGCTGAACTTCTTCATGACCAATCAACTCATGGGAGTGTTTGTACAGGATCTGGTTAAGGTGCGTTGCCACTACGGTACTGGCGTCCACTAC
Organism: Pseudomonas sp. FSL R10-1339; assembly: GCF_009600545.1. Taxonomy (NCBI): domain Bacteria; kingdom Pseudomonadati; phylum Pseudomonadota; class Gammaproteobacteria; order Pseudomonadales; family Pseudomonadaceae; genus Pseudomonas; species Pseudomonas sp. FSL R10-1339. The sequence continues at coordinate 6,064 of NZ_WIVQ01000111.1, forward strand.
GGTATAGCCCAGTGACTGCGCCTGGCTGCGCTGGCTGACCTCGATCCACACCGCTTCCAGACCAAAGGCCGGGTCTTTGGTGGTAATCCCGTTAAGCGTGCCAAATACCTGCCCCGGATTGATCGCCATCTCGCGGTCCGGATAGATTTCGGCCTCCGCCAGAATCACTCCCATCAGGGTCAGGCGATAGGCGCTGGGGGCCAGGTCGAGATTGTCACGGATATGCACGGTGGGCATCAGAAAGCCCAGGTCCTGGGACAGCTTCTTGCGCACCCCCTTGATCCGCGCCAGTAACTGGCCACCCTGGTTGCGATCCACCAACGGGATCAGGCGATAACCGACCTCAAGCCCGATCATGTCGATGGGGGTAACGTCATCCCAGCCCAGCTCCTTGGTTTCCTGGGCGCGGGCTGGCGAAGGCAGCAGCTCCTGCTGGCGCTTGACCTCTGCCAGGGCCTGGACCTTGACCACGTTCTGTTTTTTCCACATCAGGTACGCCGCACCACCGGCGACTGCAGCCAGGCTCAGGAAGGAGAAATGCGGCATGCCGGGCACGATGCCCATGATGGCCATGATGCCTGCCGAGACAGCCAGCGCCTTGGGTGAGGTAAACATCTGCCGGTTGATCTGCTTGCCCATGTCTTCGGAGCCCGAAGCACGGGTCACCATGATCGCGGCAGCCGTGGACAGCAACAGGGACGGCAATTGCGCCACCAAACCGTCACCAATGGTGAGCAAGGCGTACACCTTGCCGGCTTCGCTGAAGCTCATGCCGTGCTGGAAAATCCCAACTGCCATGCCGCCGATCAGGTTGATAAACAGGATCAACAGACCGGCGATGGCATCACCGCGCACGAATTTGCTGGCACCGTCCATCGAGCCATAGAACTCGGCTTCCTGGGCGACTTCCTGACGGCGCATCTTGGCCTGATTCTGGTCGATCAGTCCGGCATTCAGGTCGGCGTCAATGGCCATCTGCTTGCCGGGCATGGCGTCGAGGGTGAAGCGCGCACTCACTTCCGAGATGCGCCCGGCGCCCTTGGTCACGACCACGAAGTTGATGATCATCAGGATCGCAAACACCACGATGCCCACCACGTAGTTGCCGCCGATCACCACCTCGCCGAAGGCCTGGATCACCTTGCCCGCGGCGGCGTGGCCCTCCTGACCGTGGAGCATCACCACCCGGGTGGAGGCCACGTTGAGCGCCAGGCGCATCAGCGTGGCCACCAGCAGGATGGTGGGGAACACGGCAAAATCCAGCGGCCGCAAGGCGTAGACGCACACCAGCAACACCACGATGGACAGCGCGATATTGAAGGTAAAAAACACATCCAGCAAAAAGGCGGGGATCGGCAACATCATCATTGCCAGCATCACCAGCAACAACAGCGGCACACCCAACTGTCCCTGACCCAGGCCGGCCAGACCGCTGCGAGCGGTGTTGATTAACTGAGAGCGATCCAATGACATTGCGGCAAACCTTTAGCAAACTTTTGACGCCATATGCGCCGTGGAGCCTGCCACTGCAAGAAACCTTCCAACTTTGGCAAATGGCCATATGGAAGGCTTGCAGGGTGTGCGAATCCTTGTAGTGCCGATGAGCGCAGCAGGGCTGAAACCAGGAAAAAACGCCGTTCATTGCCAATAAGGGAGAATCCTTCCCCCTTGTGCTGTTGCAGCTTTTATTTTGCAGCCGATGGGATGGCTCTTACTTGGCGAGTCAAGGAAACTCCACCACAAGAGTACCGCTCCCAGCAAAAGGGCCGGCAGGTGGAAAAGTGCCACGTTTACGAAAAAGAGAAAAAGTATATTCCTCCGTTGTTTCACCGTTGATCAAATAGACATAATAACTGAGCCCGGAAGACGGTAAAATAATTGCATCATCACTTTTACGAATCATGGCGATGGCTATATCAGGCTTGCCCGATACAAAACCTTCAGCACTGAATATAGAAGGCGTTGCCACCAGTTTAAGCCTGGCGCTTTGAAGAGCCCTGTCACACACAAATTTTACGCCGACCGTTTTCCGGGCAAGTGAAGTGCTCGCACTTATTCCGATGGCCGCGGGATCCACAGAACCAAAATCAACATTAACGGGCCTGTTATCATTGATAGCACACTCCGCTGGAACAGGTGGTGTTGTGTCCAAACTGTTGCGTGCCCTGATTTGAACGTACATCGAAAATGGCGCATACGAAGCATGGGTGAAATTATACAGCTTGAAAAAATGAAAGTTACCGATCACATCACCCGCGTCAATTTTAATGTTCAAGCCTGGACTTGAAGAAAGTTTGAGATACATACCAAGCCAGAAAAAATAGTTAGGTCCACCTCTAGAGCCTTCGGCAAGGTACCTGCCAGGCCCCAAAGGCCAAGGGTATTCGTTCCCGCCAACAATCATCCCGGAGGAGAAAGCAGAAAATTTTGGAGCCTGATTAAACGTATCAGAGGTTGAAGCTATCCACTCCCGATAACTAAGAGGAAACGTCACCGGGAAATTATGCCTGCACACGGTCGGCACAGCACTTTTCATAGTAACCCTGCTATTTTCCGCATCCAGTTTTACGTCAGTGTAGATAATAAGAGTTTCTGCTCTCATATCCCTCCAGACCCGGTCATCCGTTTGGCAATGAACAGCAAAAGCAACTTGTGCAAACAGCAAAAAAAATACGCCAGCAAAACACCTCATAATATTCACGACTTTTGATCCTGTATGTAGTTTTACCTCGACACGCGTCTTGGGGGCATCCAGCGCAAATATAAACACCGCCACAAATCCATCCAGATCAGGTTAAGAGTCCAAGTCAACAACTATAGTATTTTCCACACCAAAGGTGATCAATGATACGCAGTGCAAACACGTCAGTTTATTGTCGCTGCCTCATCTGCCTTTACTTCTCAGCGCAGTGATATGACTATCGTTGCGGAAGCCGAAAAAGCTCCTCCCGCAAGAGTGCTACCCGGTTTTGCCACCAGCACCGCTTCCATTTGAGGCAAAGTTGGGTATGTAAAATTAACGGGACTGTTAAGGGACCAGGTTGCACCCCCCACCAGGAACTTGATCCCGAGATTACTTTTACTGGTCATCAACAACGCGCGATCAAAACTGGCTCCACCCCCCTGCAACTCTATTGTCATGTCATTGGTTGGCTGCGGCCCGCACGTCACTGTATAAGGCACCTGCTTGCGATAATTGACCCCATCGATCTGTGCAGCTACCAGATTGCTGCCGAAAGGGACAGTGAGCGTGTTGTTGCCATTAACAATGCAAGGCGCAGGCGCAAGGATTACCCCACTCACATTCACGGCCACCTCCGAGGTACGCGCCGTAACACTCTGGCCAAGAGACAGACACAGACAATAGCAAGTGATTGCAAAACGCGAAGTTACCGACCTGATCATCGTTGCGCCCTCACTCATAAATAAGCCTGAAATCAACCCGGGCCCGAAACGCGCCATTGCTCAGTGCTGTGGCAGTGCGCGTGGGTTGCACCTGCCACGTCAGGGTGTCGCTGCCATGCGCCAGAAACAAAGGCTCTCCACGAGCGCCCAAACGCACATCCCGGCCAAGGGCATCGGTCAGGCGCAGGCCCATGCCGGTGACACCCTGAACTTTGACCAAACGCGGATCATCCTTATCGGAAGGCGCCAGAAAAGCGACGGACACCACCGGCTGATAGGCACTCCACACCAGATTGCCCGTGCGCTCATTCAGGAGGCTGCCGGATGCGCGCATGCAATCGACAAAGCGCAACTGCAAAACCACGGGCGATGCCATATCGCCCGGGCGCATCAATTGGCTGCGGGGCACATTTCCAAGGTCCACGGCCTGGTCTGCCGAGGCCATGTCCAGGACGCAAGGGGAATTGATCAGTGAGCCCGAAATATCCAGAACTCCATTCATCCCTTGAATCTCGGCCTGGCCCTGAGCGGCATGCAGCGTCAGCAACAAGGCACTCAGGGCCGTCACCGTACAAGGTTTCATGACGCCTCTTCTGAGGCGCGCACTAGTCATCGGCCGCAGACACATTCGCGTCCACCTTGCAGGTGTTGCCAGTGCAACTGAACGCCAGTGCCGGGCGGCCTCCGTAATCATTTACATAGGTCAGCCAGGGTTTGCTACCCAGTGCCGCCGCACTCACGCCCAGCTTGAGCGTGCCTTTTGGCGGCACCATCAGCGGCTCAAAACCGGGAGAGGTTTTGCCCTCTTTGCTGCTGCGGGCATCGATCAGCGTGATGTAGTACGGGGTAGGATTATTGACTTGAAAGTCATCGGCCTCACGGGTCAGGATCAGTTGTTTCTGCCAGGGGTCAGAGCGTTCCTGCTGGCTCGGCACTATCGAAGCCGGACGATAAAAAAGCTTGATGCGGGTCTGCAGGGCGATCTGCAGGCTGTTGGCCTTGTCGCTACGGGGCGGAATTTCGCGCAAATTGAAGTAATAGACGGTCTCCCGGTCTTGGGGCAGCGACTTGACCGCAGGCAACGCCTGAACTTTCACCTGGCTTTTTTTACCGGGCTCCAGGCGCTGGACCGGTGGCAACACGATCAGCGGCGAGGTGATCTTGTTGCCTTGCTCATCCTCGATCCAGCCCTGGGCCAGATAAGGCAACTGGGTGTTGTTGTTGGTGATGGTCATGCTGGCGGCATCCTTGCTGCCATCAAACACGACCCGGGTTCGATCAAGACCAATGGCGGCATTGACGTTGCCGGTCTGCGACAGCATCAGGAGGACAAGCGACGAGTACGCGCAACTGAACGTTTTAATTTTCATGACTTTTTCTCGTTATCAACAATCCTGCCCAGAGAGGCTGACGCGGGCATGGTCTTGTCCGCTGCGACCCCCTGGCAGGACAGACTGAGGGTGGAAGCCAACCCGTCGACCGGTAAATCTTCAGGCAATACAAAGGTGCAACGCTCGGCACCACCCCAACTGACTATCATCCGCCCACCGGGCTGAATACCACTGAGGTAGACGCTGCCAGCATCATTGACGATGCCGGTGCCCTGCTGTTTTTCGTTTTTCACCATGGCGCCGAACGGCGGGACGCTGCCATCAGGCAGGCTCAACACAGCCATGGCCTTGAGCCCGGCAATCACTTCCAGCGTGCGATAACCGATGGCGCCCTCTGTCAGGGTCAACTGGGTCATGGACTCTGTCGCCTCCACATCGGCCGGCAAGCTTTCCAGATCGACACTGGCCGCAGTGCGCGTAAAGCTGCCGACATCCGAGACAACTGCCTTGCCGAAGGCATTGCTGCGCGTCGGGCTGCCATAGCCCCGGATCGGCACGCCAGGTACTCCACCGGTATCGATCATCAACCGGGTACCGCCCGTACCCGCAGTTCGATGCCCTGCGCCACCGTATGGCGTCAGTGTGCCGCCACCACGAGCAGACAGGGTGAGGCTGTTGTAGCTGTTCTCTTGCAGGGCAGCGCTGACGGAGACATCCGCCTGATCACCGGCATGGTTCAGGTACCCGCTAACCGAGGTGTTGCTTGCCGACAGTTGATAGCTGTTGCGCTGATCGAGCCGGTCACTGTAGTTCGTGGAATAGTTATTTTGGCCCTGAGAGCTACTGTTGACGCTGCTGGTGAGCGTCCCGGAGCGACCCATCGGCAGGCTGACTGACAGGTACATACCGGTGTGGTTGCTGGAGATGCCACTGTGCTGGTTTTTCTCCTGATTACGGAAAGCGCTCAGGGAAAGGCTCATGTTTCTTATCGAGCCCACACTGAAATAGCGCGCCAGGGACAAGTTCCATCGCTCACCGCTCGGACGATCCCAATAGGACTGGTTGCTGTAGCTCAGATAAGCGGTAAGCCCCATATCCCGAAACTGCTTGTTGACTGTCGCAGTGTAAAGCGACTTGCTGCCCCCCACCGGACCACCGTAATGACGCGCATTCAGGTACTCGCTCATGCTCATGTAGTTTTTTTGGGAAAAACGGTAACCCGCAAAGGTGACCTGACTGTCGTACTGGTCGAAGTTTTTCGAATAGCTCAACTGAAAGGAATCGCCCGACAAGGACGTGCCCTGCAGCTTGGCGCTGGCCCGGGTCACATCGAATGAGATCGCTCCCAAGGCCAGCAGGTCGCGCCCCACCCCTACAGAAAGCGCCGTGTAATTATTGTCACTGAGACCACCGCCATACAGGGACCAGCCATTGCTTACGCCCCAGGAGAATTCGCCTGCACCGAAGACGTCGCCCTGCCCTCCGTTGTGAAGAGAAGACGGTCGACCGCTGGCCAGTTTGTAACGCACAGTGCCGGGACGCGTCAGGTAGGGAATGTTGGCCGACTCAACCTGGAAGGTGGTGACGCTGCCGTCCTGCTCTTCGACGCGCACCTCCAGGGTCCCGGTTACGGCATCATTCAGATCCCGAATACGAAAAGGGCCCGCTGCAACCAGCGCTTCATAAAGCACACGGCCTTGCTGGTTGATAATGACCCTGGCATTGGTTTTGGCAACGCCGACAACTTCCGGTGCATAGCCACGCAAATTGGGCGGCAACTGGTTGTCATCCGAGTTGAGTGCAACGCCGGTAAAACGGAAGCTGTCGAACACGTTCGAATACAGGTAGTTTTCTCCCAGAGTCAGACGCGCCTGAATGGCAGGCAGCGCTCGATAGGCATAAAAGCGGCTCCACTCCAGCCGTCGCGCACGACTGTAACTTTCGTCTTCGATACGGCCCTGCCAGTCTGCACACAAGCGCCAGGGGCCCGCGTTTGCGCCGAACGTGCCATTGCCGCTCAAGTCGGTTTGACGGGCTGAGCCCTTCCGCCCGCTGGACTTGGCCGTGAGGTTGTAATCCATCAGAACGCCCGGCACGCCGTTGTCCCACCGGGAAGGCGGATCCCAGTTCCGGGCGTTGTACTCCAGATAGGCTTGCGGCACGGAAATATGCAGGCTAGAGGTCGCCAGATCGCCACTGACTTCCATGCCCGCCAGGCTATTGATATGCAGGCACTCGCCGCTCTTCCACCAGCCGAGCCGAGCTTGCATTTCAGGCTTGAGCCCCAGTTGCTCAACCAGCTCGGTCGACAGGCAGGCCTGGCTACCTTTGGGGTCATCGTCAGGAGGGTAAAAAGCTATGCGCTGCTCAGGCAGCCATTGCGAGTTGACCTGCACCTGCAGCGGATAAACGCCAGGCAAGATAAAACCGCTGCGAGAAAATTGGGACAAGTCGATATTGGTACGATCGCTGAGGTCCAGAATATCGGTATTGAACTGAATCTCATCCCCGGCCCATACCTCAGCGCCCAGCGACATCAATCCGCTCAACACGCCGGTGCGCAGTATCATTTGGGCGGCTGAGAGATCCCGCCCGGTAAACAGCCCGTACATTCAGAAATACTCCAGGCGGAAACGCACCGCAGTTCGGTGAGAACCAACCGCTACAGGACGACCATTGCCAACCAGTTGAAGGGTGTAATGCAGCTCCTGGTCCGCTCCGGTCAGAGGCGCCAGGGGCATGGGTACTCCCGGGATGCTTTCCTGCCCTTGGGTATCGGCAATACGCAGGGCCAACCCCCGGGCCGCTCCGCCAATGGCAAACAAGCGCCCGCTGGCATCCGCCAGGCCATCAAACGTCACCCTTACATGCTGCCAGTCAGGCAAGTAACTGCCTGGACGAAAAGAGTCAGGCCTGGCCAATGAGCATTTAATTAAACGCAATGTGAATATCTTTGGCAAAGATTGACCCTGACGAATAAGTTGCCCCATGGGCAAAGGGTCGAATTCAACGAGTTGATAAGCGCTACTCGCATCAAGTGCACACGCAGAATCAACAATTTGCCCTTCAAGTGTTACGCGCCCACCCCCCTGACTTGCTAGTGCAGTACACACACCGAAACCCAACGTTATAAACACAAAGAACGAAGTAACCACTACTGAAATCGAGAGTGCTTTCACAGGAAACTCCCACCTGCAATTGCCCTGCTGTCGAACTTCCTACAACAGGGCAACCGGACAACCTACTGATATGCCAGCGCGAAGTTCGTAACAGCAGTAAAAGTACCTGTACCTACAGTAGTGGTTGTAGATGTTTGACCTTTCAACTGAGCACCAAAGGTCAGCGTATTGCTACCCGCCGTAATACCTTTCGGGCGGGTTGCAGTACCCAGCGTTATGGCGGTACCGTCGAACTCGGTCAGAAGGATGCCCGCACCGGCAACGCCGTTCAGGGCCAATGCTCCTGGCACTGCTGTCGCCCCCGTACCGGTAAAGGTGGCCTTGACTGTATTGTCGGTGAGACCGGTCAATGAACAACCGGTCAACTCGATGTTGAAATATTGCTTGGTACCGATGCCACCATTATTCAGCTGAGATTTGGACACCGAACCCAGCGGAACAGGTTGATCCACACTTTCAGGTGTAATGGAGCAGGCCGACTCCAAAATTTCACCGCTAAACGTGACAGTACCCGATCCTGCTCCCGCAGCACTGGCAACTGATGCCGAACAAGCCAGCAACACCATAGACGCCAAAGCAGACTTGGCAGACTTCATTGCAACACCCATCAAACACCCCCTACAAAAATGCATTACAACAATTGTTTAATAAACTGAAGATTTAGTTTAAGTTTAAATCCCGACACTTATTCATACCCCAAGGAAATAAAAGCGAAAGCCATTAGCTGACTTTTACCCATCCCCACACACCGAAGTAAGAAGCAACTAAACTAACAGCTAACTTTCAAACAATAAGTAAGGCACTTCCAACTGTCTTGTAGGATCCCACCTAATACAAGATAGATATATAACACCGCACTAGGGAAACTCCGAACAAGTCTCCAAGTATGCTGAAATACAGCCTCACCACCTGCCCCGAGTGCGTCATGAGCCAG
>NZ_WIVQ01000112.1:0-14413 GCF_009600545.1 Pseudomonas sp. FSL R10-1339
CAGCAGGGCATTGCGCAGCACATGCCGCGACACCACTCGCCATGGCGCCAGGCCCTTGGCCCGTGCGGTGCGCACGTAGTCCTGACGTTGCACTTCGAGCATCGCGGCACGGGTCAGGCGGGCATACAGGGCGATATAGAACGTGGCCAGCGCCAGCACTGGCAGCACGGCGTGCTGCAGGCGGTCGAGCAGCCAGGCCGTGCCGTGCAGATCGAGGCCCAGGGTCTGAAAACCGTTGCTGGGCAACCAGCCGAGCTTGACCGAAAACAGCAGCACCGCCATCAAGCCGATCCAGAACCCCGGCGTGGAATACAGCAGCAACACCGCCAGTGACAACACGCGGTCAGGCCAGCGACCGACCCAGGTGGCCATTGCCGTACCGGCGGCGATGCCAATGGCGAGCGCCAGCCCCAATGCGCCGACCATCAGCACCAGGGTATTGGGCAGGCGATCGAGTACCAGGTGGCTGACTGGCAGGTTGAAGCGTGGCGACAGGCCGAGGTCCAGATGGGCCAGTTGGCCGAGGTAGCGTTGCAATTGCTCCAGCAGGCTCAAGTCCAGGCCAAAATGGCTGCGCCACTGCAGCAGGGTTTCGGCACTGGCGCCGCCGGACTCACCGGCCAGCACATCCACGGCGTCACCGGGGATCAGCCGCAGCAGCAAAAAATTCAGCAACAGGATGCCGACTACGGTGGGGATGGCCTGCCACAAGGTGCGCCGTGACAGGCGCCACATTCTGCGCCGTTCAAGCATGGGCGCCTCCGGTGTCAGCCAGGCTGATATTGGCCAGGCTGCTGTCCAGGCCGTTGGCGTCATCTTCGAAACCGCTGACCCGGGCGTTGTACACCGAGACCTGTTGCTGCATGACCAGGGTGATCGAAGGCACCTCTTCAATCACGATCTTCTGGAACGCCTTGAACAGCTCGCCGCGTTTTTGTTCGTCGGTCTCGACCGCGGCGCTTTCCAGCAGGCGGTCGACTTCGGGATTGTTGTAGTGGGTGCCATTGGAAAACGGCACGCCCTGGCGAAAATTCTTCGACCAGAACAGGCGTTGCACACCTACCGTGGGGTCATACAGGGTGCCCATGCCGACCACGGCAAAGTCAAAGTCGCGGTCGGTGTAGATACGTTTGATATAGGTGGGAAAATCCTGGGCGCGCAGTTTCACTTCGATGCCAATGCGTGCCAGGGCACTGCGCACATAGGTGGCAGTGCGGCTGTAGCTGTCGCCGTAGGGCAGCGGGTCGAGGGTCAGGCTGAAACGCCAGGTGCCTTTTTTTACCAACCCGGCCTTGTCCAGCAATGCATTGGCTGCCTCGGTGTCGAAGGGATACGGGTTGGGGCCCTCGTAGACGTAGTTGGCGAAGCTTTTCGGGATCGGTGAATAGCTGGCTTCGGCGTAGCCGTAGTACACCACCTTGCGGATCACTTCGCGGTCCAGGGCATGGGCAATTGCCTGGCGCACCTCGAGGCGAGACAACAGCGGGTTATCGAGGTTGAACTCGAGCATGGTCGGGGTAATGGTGTAGCGATAGCCGCGGGTGGTGGCTTTTAAACGGCCGGATTTGGTCAGGCGCTCCAGCTCGCTTAGCGGCACCGGGCTTTGCCCGCCTGCATCCAGCGTGCCGTTTTCAAACGCGGCCAGGCGCGCGGCACCGTCGGGGATGACTTTGAGGATCAGCGTATCGACCACCGTTGCCGCCGGGTCCCAGTAGTTCGGGTTGCGTTCGTACTCGATAAAACTGCCGCGCTCCCAGCGCTTGAAACGGAAGGGGCCGGTGCCCACCGGGGCGTTGTTGTGCAGATTGCTCAGCGGGTCGCCCGAGGCATACAGGTGCTTGGGCAGGATCGGCGTTTCACCGCCGGCAAAACCGCGAATCAAGTACGGCGCCGGCTTGCTCAAATGAACGATGGCAGTGTGGTCGTCGGGGGTGTCGACCCGCTCCAGGTTGGCAAAGGTACTGGAACCCCGGGGGTGAAAACGCTTGATCAAGTCCAGGGAGAACGCCACGTCGGCCGAGGTGAACGGCTCGCCGTCATGCCATTTGACGCCTTCGCGCAGGATGAAGCGGTAGCTCAAGCCATCGGGCGCGGCCTCCCAGGCGGTGGCCAGTGCAGGGCGGGCATTGAGGGCTTCATCGTAAGTCAGCAGCCCCTCCAGTACCTTGCTGCTGGCGGTGACGCTGGTACCGGCGGTGGTGTTGAAAGAGCTCAGCGAAGGCGGCTCGGGATTGATCAGCAAGTTGAACACCCGGCGTCCGCTGACGGCCTGCCCCGTGGCATCGGCCAGGGCAGTGGGCAGGAACGGCACGCTGGCGCCGAGCGCGGACAGGGCAGACAGGCCAACAACAAATTGACGACGGGTAAAGGGCATGGCGGTCTTCCTGGGGTGGGTTAGCGGCGCAGGCCGGCCTGGCGCAAAAGGGGCAACACGCGCTCGCCAAACTGTTCAAGGTCGGGGGCAAAGTCGAAGAAGCTCAGTTGCAAGCCGTCGATACCGGCCTCTTTGAGGCGGATGATGTCGCGCACCACGGTCTCGGGGCTGCCGACCAGCTGGATATTGCCGCCCACATAACGCTCGGCCGGTTGATGGCCGCGCCAGGCATGGGCATCACTGGCTTCACGGGCATGGCCCTCCAGTGCACCGGGGTCACCTGCGGCCGTGATCGCGGCGTGGACTTCCCAGGCTTCGGCATCGCTGTCGCGGCAAATCACCAGCGGGTTGATCAGGGTGCGCACCTGACGGCCATAGCCACGGGCGGCGTGTTTGATGCGCTGCAAATGCTCGGGCAGTTTCTCCAGCGCGTTTTCGATCTCGGCACTGCCGGGGCTGGTGGTGAACACAATGTCGGAATGCCGTGCCGCGAAGTCGATACCGGCGGGTGAGCCGGTGGCGTTGACCAGCACCGGACGGCCAAAGGACGGTTTGACGCTGACATAGGCCTCTTCGAGCTTGTAATGATCGCCGCTGAAATCGACGTTGTCCGAGCTGTGCCACAGTTCCTGCACCACGCGGATAAATTCGTCGGCCTGGCGGTAACGCTGATCGTGCTCGATGGGGGCCTGACCGAAGCGCCGGTGTTCGCGATGACGATGCCCGGTCACCAGGTTCAGGCCCCAGCGGCCCTTGCTGATATGGTCCAGGGTGGCGCCGAACTTGGCCAGGTGCAGTGGATGCCAGGGGCCATAGAGCACATGCAGGGTAGAGATCAGCAGGATGCGCGAGGTTACCGACGCCAGCGCTGCCTGAGTGATAAAGGCATCCAGCGACTCGTCGTGGTAACGGATATCGCCCCCGTAGCCGCCCTTGCCCAACCATTCAGCGAGGGCAAACACCAGGTCAAAACCCAACTCTTCGGCGCGCAGGGTCAACTGGCGGTTGTAGTCGAAGGTCCAAGTGGTACTGCGTGGCAGTGCCGAAGGGCTCCAGCCACCGGACTGCACCGGCAGGAACAAGCCCAGAAACAACGGTTGTTCAAAGGCACGGGACAGCGGGCTTTGAGGAAAATCCAGAGGGGAGGGCTGACGTGACAAGGCGAAGGCTCCAGGCAGTGGATAGGAAAACGCGGGCTATTCCTGCACTTGCGCAGGGCTGGTCAGCAGGTAGGCGACGGCTTCGCTGTTGTGCGGGTTGCGGTACCGGTGGGGCCGTTCGGCGCGATACAGGATCGAGTCGCCAGCGTGCAGCACAACCAGTTCGTCATTGATTTTCAGCTCCAGAGTGCCCTCGGCCACCAGCAGGTGGTTTTGCACGCCATGGGGGTTGCCGGGCACTCTTTCCTCGGCCTGGGGCCCCAGGCGCAGCTCGTTGAACGTCACCAGGGGGGGCGGCGTGCTCAGGGGGCAGGGCGCGGCGTATAACCATGCCGGCGCCGTCGGGGTCGAGGAACTCGGCGATGGACACTTTCAGTGCGGCGGCGACTTTGCTCAGCACCTTGACCGAGGGAAAGCTGCGGCCTGCTTCGATCTGCGCAATCATCGCGCGGCGCACACCACTGGCATGGGCCAGTGCTTCCAGGGACAACTGGCGCTTGTCGCGCAAGCGCTGCAGGTTGTGGCTGATACGTTTGGCGACAGGATCGTCGCCCTGTGGATCACGCTCGGGCAAGCTGAAGGGAACGCTGCCGCTGCTGTCGAGAAAACCGGTAGGGATATTCATGGGCGTGAACCTGCAAGTGAGGTGAATGCAGGTGAATTGTCAGGGCCATGGGGGCGACGGCTTATGATGATTCCTTTTCATGCGGTCCGAAAAGTCATGAGATTACCGAGGGTTTTTTAGATCCATAAATAATTAATTCCGACGTTTAAAGACCCGTTTTGAATAAGAGATACCCTGACAAAACCGCTCTATGGTTATGCCCCGTTGGGCGTTGACCGCCAGAACACGGCTGACTACTGTTTGCGCCACTTGATTTCACGATCACCACGCAGGGAGTCAGCATGAGCGACATTCAATACCGCAACCTGGGCCGCAACGGCGTGAAGGTTTCACCCATTACTCTGGGCACCATGATGTTCGGCGGGCAGACCCCGGACGACGTCGCCCGGCGCATCACCGACCGCGCTTTCGAGCAGGGCATCAACTCCATCGACACCGCCAACGGCTACAACGACGGTGCCTCGGAAGCCGTGGTGGGCCGTTTGATCGGTGATCGTCGTCAGCACTGGGTACTGGCCACCAAGTTCGTCAATCCCAACCCGGGCGGCAGCGGGCCGAACAACAGCGGGGCCTCGCGCCAGAACGTGATTGCCTCGGTGGACGCCAGCCTCAAGCGCCTCAACACCGACTATATCGACCTGTTCTACCTGCACCGCGAAGACCACGACACCCCGGTGGACGAAACCCTGCGCGCGCTGGATGACGTGATCCGGGCGGGCAAGATCCGTGGCTACGGTTTGTCCAACCACCGCGGCTGGAAACTTGCCGAATTCAGCCGCAGCGCCGACCTGCTGGGCATCCAGCGTCCGAGCGTGAGTCAGCCGCTGTACAACCTGGCCAACCGTCAGATTGAAGTCGAGCACCTGCCGGCGGCGGAGCATTACGGCATTGGCGTGATCTCTTACAGTCCGCTGGCGCGCGGCGTGCTCACCGGAAAATACGACCCCGATCAGGCCCCTGGCCAGGACACCCGCGCCGGGCGCAACGACCCGCGCCTGCAGCAAACCGAATGGCGCCCCGAGTCCCTCAACCTGGCCCAGCGCATTCGTGACTATGCCGAAGGGCAAGGCATTACCGCAGGCCAGTTCGCTTTGGCCTGGGTGCTGAATAACCAGCTGATCACCTCGGCCATTGCCGGGCCGCGAACTGAGCAGCAATGGGAAGACTATGTGCCAGCGTTGAACTACAGGTTCACCGCGCAGGACGAAGCCTTTATCAATGATCTGGTGGTCACCGGGCACTCGACGACACCGGGCTACAACGACCCGAGCCATCCGTTTTTCGGACGCAAGTCGCGGGTGTGAAACCCCGGCTGTCAGATATAAAAACGCCTTCGGGCGTTTTTTTGTGAGCGCGATAAAGCCACCCTCAGCCCAGACCCTTGGGGCTGCGGATTTTAAATAAAACTAATTATTTACCACCTTTGCCCTCGACTTGAGCCATAGCCTTTTTGCTCCATTTCGTTAAACAGGCCAGGCGCCATGACCCATGTGCATCACCACACGCCGTCACTGACGGCGGTTGACCCCAGGGGCTTGAGTGTACGCAGGGTGCAATACCACCGTCTGAGTGCACAGCAGAGCCCCCGGGCGCGGATTCACGAAACTGTCTTTGGCGCCACCGGTTTTGTACTCGGGCAGTGGGACCCGCGATTGGGGGCGTTGCGTCGTCATGGGGCCACAGTCGCGGCCAATCAACGCCAGATTTCCAGCCTTTCAGGGCTGGCGTTGCGCACTGACAGTGTCGATAGCGGATGGCACATCACTCTGTTTGGCGTCGCGCAGCAGATGCGCAAAACCTGGAACGGGCGCGGGCATCAGCAGTGTTTTGACTACGATGCCCAGTCCAGGCTTGTGGCCGTTCATGAACAGCGCAGTGATGAGCCCCACGCCCGATGTCTTGAGCGTTTTACCTACGGGGCGGCCGATTCAGCGGACAGGGCGCGGAACCGATGCGGCCGTCTGGTCCGCCATGATGACCCGGCTGGCAGCGTCATCAACGAACAGTACGATTTGACCGGCGAGGCAAACAGCCAGTCGCGGCGTTTCTGCCAGGCCCCTGAAGCGCTCGACTGGCCTGAGCCGCAAGCGTGGCGCGATCGACAATTGGAGGCTCGGCATTACCTGACGGCCTGGCATCGCAATGCGCTGGGTGAACTGCTCGGGCTGCGTGATGCCAGGGGCAACCGGCAGCGCCTGGAATATAACGTTGCAGGGAAACAGGTACGTGTTGGCCTGCTTACGGCAGGTGGCAAGTCAAAACTGTTGGTGGATGAGCTGGTCTACAACGCCGCCGGACAAGTGACCAGCGAGCGGGCAGGCAACGGTGTTGTCACCCGGGCTACTTACGCTGACGATGATGGCAGTTTGCGACGGTTGCAGGCCAGTCGCGGGGGGGCACAGGGTGGCATCTTGCAGGATCTGACCTACACCTACGACCGGGTGGGCAATGTGACCCATGTGGTGGATGGCGCTCAACCGACCACCTGGGCCAGCAACGCGATGATCCAGGCTTCGAGCACTTTTACCTACGACACCCTCTACCAACTGGTCAAAGCCAGCGGACGAGAAAATGCGCGCCACCCCGGTGGCGCCAGTACCCCTGCGGCGGTGCTCTTTGACACGACGGACACGCAGCAGTGGCGCAACTACACGCGGCACTATCAGTACGATGCCGGCGCCAACCTGGTACAGATGCAGCATGTACCTTCTGCCGGCCAGGGCTACACCCGGCGTATGTCCGTGTCACAAACCAGTAACCGCAGCCAGATGATTGAGCCCGGTTCTCTGCTGGCTTCAGGCGAGGCGTTTGATGCCTGTGGCAATCAACGGGTGTTGGTGCGTGGTCAGGCCCTGGAGTGGAATGTGCGCAATCAACTGTGCCGTGTCACCAGCGTGCAGCGCACCAACGGTGAGAATGATGAAGAAGCCTACGTCTACGACGGTCAGGGGCAGCGGGTTTTCAAGCGTAGAACGACCCGGGCCGCAAACCTCACCCATGTGGATGAAGTGCGTTATTTGCCGGGGCTGGAGCTGCGCCTCAACCGGGCCACGGGAGAGCGCTCAAGTGCCTTGACGCTGCAAGCAGGCCGCACCGGGGTGCGTTTACTTGCCTGGGAGCAGGGGTTGCCCGATGGGGTCGAGAATGAGCATGTGCGCTTCAGCCTTTGCGATCACCTGGGCAGCGGCGTACTGGAGCTTGATGAGCGCGCGGCACTGCTCAGCCAGGAGGGTTTTTACCCGTTCGGGGCGACGGCATGGTGGGCGGCGAAAAGCGCGCTTGAAGCCACATTCAAGACCCTGCGTTACTCGGGCAAGGAACGCGATGCGTCCGGGCTTTACTACTACGGTTTGCGTTATTACGCGGCCTGGCTCCAGCGTTGGGTCAGTGCAGACCCGGCAGGGACCATCGACGGCTTGAATGTTTATGCCATGGTCGGTAACAACCCGATAAATCGGATAGATCCTGATGGGCGGGAAGAAGATCTACCCCAACGCTATCGGGTCGTTGCCGGTCTGAGCCTGATCGTCATTTTTACCGCCCTTGGCTATGCCTTGGGCTGGCTGTTTAATGCTGCTCAAGCCGTTGCAGGACTGGGGGCAGTGGCAGGCTCGGCACTCTTTGCCTTGAACCGGTATCTGGATTTGGCCGAGGCGCAACAGCCAGCACCAGGCCTCAGGGATGCGCAGGAATATGAGCTGGCGCAAAGCGTCACGGAAAAAGCCCTGGAGTTTGCCCGGGACATGGCGCTGAGCCCTGAAGAAACAGTCAAGCTGGTCAACTTTTTTTACAGCCAGCACAGTCAGGTTCTGCAGAGCACAGGTGTGGCGTTGGCGGTTTACCCCACCGTGCGTGGTGACCTATACGGATATGTCGTGGGCGTCGAATATCGGGAGCGTTTGCGCGCTGTAGTGGCATCAGGGCGGCCACCCACCCGTGAGCTGAGGCATCTTGGCGTTCGCAGTCTGTTGCTTCGTGCCCACCGGGAACCACAGGCCGCAGGCCCCTCGAGCGCCACGGGGACACCCGAGGCAACGGCCATGACCCGATTGCCCGGTAAAAGCGCGGCCGCAAAAAAACAGCCCCTGCAAAGCGTGAGGCCGGTCGCCGCTGCGCTCCCGCCCCCCCGTTCGCCTGCCGCCCTGACGATCGATGATTCAGCGGTGACACCTTTGCCAGCGGGCTCTGCGGGTATCAGTATTGCCCTGACCTTGAGCCATTTGCGCGAGGGGCGTTTGCGGTCGATTAACTGGCACCCCCATAGCGATCGATTAATGTCCGCTGACCTTATTGGCTATAACAACAGCCGCAGGCGAGGCGCCTGGCGCCTGATGTTCGAGCGCACGGGGAGCGCTGCCTACCGCGTTGTGGGGATACGAAATCCGCACTGAGGCACATACCCTTTTGAGTCGGGTGCTGTGTTTGCCGGCAGCGGGGCTGGCCAGTTGGTTCAACTCGGTTCCTTCAGGCAGTACCGGCTTGGCACCTCGCCCAGCACCCGGCGAAAAACGCTGGTGAAAGCGCTCGGGCTGCTATAGCCCAGATCGGTCGCCACTTGCGTAACGGCCTCGCCATGGCCCAGGCGCACCACCGCTGCCAACAGGCAGGCTTGCTGGCGCCATACGACAAAACTGATGCCGGTTTGCTGGCGAAACAGGCGGGTAAAGGTACGGCGGCTCATGCCAACCTGCCGGGCCATATCATCAATCCCGATATCCAGCGACGGCTGCTCCAGCAGTGTGCGGCAGGCCCGCGCCAGCCTGGGCTCACCCGGTAGCGGCGCATTGAGCGAAAGGGGTGGCATCTCGGCTATTTCGTGGAGCAGCAGATTCATCAGCAGCCCCTCTCTGCGGGTTTCGTCATAGAGCGCCGGAATATCCGTGGCCTGGATCAATAACTGGTGCAGCAGCGGCGATATGCCGAAAACCTGACAATGCGCCGGCAGGCCAAGACGCACAGACGCGGGCTCGCGGATATAGGTGTTCAGCAGGGTCACCGGGCCGTTCATGCTCATTTCGTGGGGTACCCCTGCCGGTACCCAGATGGCCCGTTGCGGCGGTACCACCCAGTTGCCCTGGTCGGTAAACACCGTGATGACACCGCAGGCGGCATAGGCAAACTGCCCGCGGTTATGCCTGTGCAGGGCAAAGCGCTGCCCGTCGGCATAGTCAATGGCCGTGACCACAGCGTCGCGGGGGATATTTTCGCAGGTGTCGGATTCAAATTCGCTCATGGCCCGAATTTAATGATCTTTGACCTGATAGTGCAAGCGGGCCGATACGGCAAGTGTGCATAGTGGCATTTTGGTTGGTGCATGACGCCGCCCGCCTTGCCACTGGAAGCCCCCCACCTATGCAAAAGAAACATCTGATCCTGGCCGTGCTGGTGACGGCCGTTTGGGGGCTGAACTTCCCCATCACCAAACTGGGCCTGGCAGCTATCGATCCGCTGTTGCTAACAGCGCTGCGTTTTACCCTTGCGGCGTTGCCGTGGGTATTTTTCGTCAAACGGCCGCCGATTGCCATCAAGTGGCTGGCTGCTTATGGCTTGATTTTTGGAGTGGCCATGTGGGCCCTGATCAATCTGGGTATTGAATGGGGCGTGCCCCCAGGAACCGCTGCGTTGCTGATCCAGTTCAGTGCTTTTTTCACCCTGGGCTGGGGGGTATTGCTGTTTCGCGAGCGTCTGGGCTTCGGCCAGATACTGGGGATGGGGCTGGCACTGTTGGGGTTGATCAGCATCATTGTGGCCAGCCCCGGCCGGGGCACGACCCTGGGTTATGGCCTGTTGCTGATCAGTGCTCTGAGCTGGAGTATCGGCAACGTCATTATCAAACAGTCGAAAGTGCGGGAGATGTTCGCCTTTGTGGTGTGGGCCAGTGTGTTTGCGCCGCTGCCGCTGTTGGCTCTTACCTGGCTTGCCCACGGATCTGCGCCTTTTACCTCTTTGGTCACCCACTTTGAGTGGGTGGCGTTGTTTTCCCTGTTGTTTCAGGTCTACGCGGCGACGCATTTCTGTTACTGGGGCTGGAATCTGTTGCTGCGCGAGTACCCGGTATCCAGGGTGGCGCCGCTGTCCCTGCTGATTCCGGTTTTCGGGATCGCAGGTTCGATGCTGATGCTGGGGCACAAGGTTGGGTTCAATGAAGGGCTTGCGATTGTGCTGATATTGGCGGCGCTGGCAGTGGGGTTTGTAAAAGTGCCGGGGCTTAGTCCGAGATTTCAGTTACCGGGATGGCCTGGTCGTCAGAAGTCTGCGCGGCGCTTTTCTTCTCTCGACGATCGTTGATCCATTTGCCGACCTGTGCCGGGAACTCGGCGGGGGATTTACGGCCGACCTTTCGGGCAAGATCAAGAATGGTTTGTTGGGCCAGAGCCTCTTCCATGCGCTTTTGTGCCGTCATCATCGCCGCGTGAACCGAACAGTGGCCGTCCAGCGCCCAGGCAGGCGGCGAGCCTTCGAAGAGTGCGCAGCGGCCACGAATTTCCCGGCAATCGAAAATAAGCTTTTGGCCGTCGATAGCGTTGACGATATCGAGAATGCTGATTTCGTCAGCAGGCATGGCCAGTTTGAATCCGCCGCGCACGCCTTCCGTGGCCACGACCAGCTTGGCCTTGGCCAGCTTGGTGAAGATCTTCGCCAGATAGTCCTGAGGTACGCCTTGCAACTCTGCAAGATCACGCACGCTCGCCTCACGGCTTTCGCCGCCATCGCCTACCAAAAAGAGCAGGCAGTGAATGCCGTACTCAACGCCCGCGCTGTAAAGAGACATCAAAATCTCCGACTGAATTAGTCGCATATTTTAGCAGTGATCAGTCAGGCGAGCAACGCTCCTTGGGCGTGACAGCAGTGGCATGGACCCCAAATAAAGATTGCTCTCTGTAACTACGACTAATATAGTCGCCGTTATTGAGGTTCGGTGGTGATCGTCATTCGGGGTTGCTTTGCTCGGGCTTCTCATCAGGGGATAAAAAATGAAACAGCAGATTCTGATTATTGGCGCAGGCTTCGGTGGCATGTGGACCGCTTTGAGTGCAACGCGGCTGTTGGATATTCACGGCCACAACCAAGTCGAAGTGACCGTGCTGGCCCCCCAGGCCGAGCTGCGCATACGCCCGCGTTTTTACGAGCCTGAAGCGCACCGGCTGGTCGCGCCCATTGGCGAACTGCTCGACGCGGTAGGTGTCACCTTTATCAAGGGCGCTGCAGAGACCATCGACGTGCAGCAAAAACATGTGGTTTACACCGATGCTGCAGGCGCCAGACAAATTCATCAGTACGACAAACTGGTCCTGGCTACTGGCAGCGGCCTTGCGCTGCCTGACACCCAAGGTGTGGCGCAATACGCCTTCGACGTGGACCAGATCGAGCAAGCCATACGCCTGGAAAACCACCTCAAATCCCTGGCAGAACTACCACCAAGCCGTGGTCGCAACACGGTGGTTGTGGCGGGCGGAGGCTTCACCGGCATTGAAACGGCAACCGAAATGCCGGCCCGTCTGCGCGCCATACTGGGCGAGCATGCAGACATGGAAGTGATCATCGTGGATCGGGGTGAAAAAGTCGGGGCTTCACTGGGCGCCGAAATCAGCCAATCGATCGCCGAAGCCAGCGATGAACTGGGAGTGACCTGGCGCTTGAAATCGTCTGTGGTAGCCGTCGACGAGCAAGGCGTAACCCTGGGTGATGGTCAACGAATCGAATCGAAAACAGTGATCTGGACCACCGGTGTACGGGCCAGCTCGCTGACGGCGCAAATCCCGGGGGAGCGTGATGGGCTTGGGCGTCTGCATGTGGACGCGCACCTTCAAGTCATAGGCCAGCAAGACATCTTCGCCACCGGCGACGTGGCTTATGCCGCCACGGATGACCTGGGCAACCATGCCCTGATGACCTGCCAGCACGCCATCGTCCTGGGGCGCCATGCGGGCAATAACGTTGCTGCGCAGATACTGGGCGTGGCCCCGGTTGCCTACAGCCAGCCCAAGTACGTTACCTGCCTGGACCTGGGTGGCTGGGGAGCGGTCTACACCGAAGGCTGGGATCGCCAGGTCAAGTTGACCCGCCAGGAAGGCAAATCGTTGAAGACACAGATCAATACGGTGTGGATCTACCCGCCGGCTGCCGACCGCGATGTAGCCTGGGCGGCAGCAGACCCATTGATACCGATTGCCTGAAATATCAGGGTGCTTAACCCTGCGCGCTTTCAGTGGCCGGGCGCAGGATATCGCGGCACCCCAGCTCATGACTGATATCCATGCGCCGATGTGCAATACGCCAGCCGTCTGGTGTTGAAACCCAGCGATCCTGATATTCGGCCAGCGATTCATAGGTCAAGCCTTGCATATTGCCGGCGCCGCGATGGGCTGCGCGGACATAGATGCGGCTCACGATCGTTGAATCGCTGGACTCGACCAACAGATTGCCGAGCAAGTGCTGCGAAGGCCCGCAGCCATCCAGGTGCACACGAATCATGGCCACAATCGGCCCGCGACCTTGAAGCTGATGCAAACCGCCATAGTCGGCAGTCGCTTCCTTGAGGAACACATCATCCATCGCAGCCCAGTCGCGCTGATCACAAGCCCGTGCATAGCGAGAAAGGACTGCATTGAGCTCGCGCTCAAGCAGCAATTGTTTGATGTCCATCTTGTCCCCTTTATTTCAGTCTGCCAGTTGGGTTGGCGCTGAGCTGATGCTCGGCCTGACTGGGGGAGGGGCTCATCGTTCGTTTGGACTATTTGTGTGGGGGGTGGGGTAGGTGGGGTGGGTTTATCAGAGCACTACAAAGAGCACTTAACGTCCAGGCAGGGTGGACGGGGCTAATTCGACAACCTGCCGACCGTATTCCTGAATCAATGGAAAGAGAAGGTCAGTAATGGATCATGAAATGGAGAGTTTTCAAAAAGACTTGTTGGCTTCGGTACGTCAATTGAAAGCTGG
The DNA here is from genome assembly GCF_009600545.1 of Pseudomonas sp. FSL R10-1339. Taxonomy (NCBI): domain Bacteria; kingdom Pseudomonadati; phylum Pseudomonadota; class Gammaproteobacteria; order Pseudomonadales; family Pseudomonadaceae; genus Pseudomonas; species Pseudomonas sp. FSL R10-1339. Next base: position 13,100 of record NZ_WIVQ01000112.1, read on the forward strand.
CAAGGCGGTACCCACTACCGAAGTGAAGCTATTGGCTGCGGCCGAGGCCAGGGTTAAAGCTGGCGTGTCCCAGAGCGCATCGAAGGGAACGACCAGCACACCTTCCGAACTCACAAATTAAGGTCGATGGTGTCCGCCTATTTTTAAGTGCACGCGATAGCCCTTAACTCGAAGTTCGAAAGGTGTATTGGCCGTTTGATCACCGTGAACAGAGGCTTTTTGAGGTCATAGACCACCGTCCTGAACCTGTTGAAGCCCCAGGGTGACATCATCGACAAGTGCTTTGGCCATTTCGCTGAGATAGTGCGAAGCCCACCTCATTGCTTCGTTGCCATCATCCATTGCACCGAGAAACGTGAGCGTGTTGATGCAGTTCATAATGAGAGAGGCGTGCTGCAGTGCTTCTTCGCCTGAAATACCGGCATTGACGGTAAATAGACGCTGGTCGTCTGCGTTGCATTTGGCGAAGGTGGCGCCGCCGACGGTCTGGATCATGGCTAGAGAGGTCATAGGGCACCTCTTATGGTAACGAGGAAGTTGTGGCGGGTGACAAGGCTGGAGTTGGTGTGTAATGCGACGAGGGCCATGGCTCGATAAGCTGCGGCGCGAATTTTGGACGGATTGCGGGCGTGATTCATTTGGCGTAACTCCTATTGTTGAGGAGCTGCCACGAATCGCCGCTAAACGAAATAGGGTGGCAGCTGTGCGCAGGTTAGCGGACCGGGACAATAGGAACCCGGCAGGCCCGAAGGCCTCCCACGCACAGCCGCCATAATACAGATATGCGGACACAAAAAAAGCGCCTGCAATCGTTATGGTGGCGCCTGTGCGCCTATTGTTCACCGGGCCGCTAAACCCGGTCGCTGAATTTGCAGCGACAGTAAAAAGGTAACGCCACCCTTTGAAAAGCGCAACTGTGCGGAGTGTTTCTGGTGGTTTCGGGCGTGGTACAGGAAAGGGAGACAGGTCTGGCCAGCTATTTGGTTGGCCGGGGTAATCTGAACCAGGATTTTAACTATATGATTTGTATGGTTTTATATATTCTACTTATTTGCTTGGGATACTATTTGGAATACCAATTCGATCCGAGATGCTTTGAGGCGTGATTGGATAGTCCGACGGGATACCGCTTGATCCGAGGGCGTCCGATGCAAAAATCATTTCAATATCCGTATGGCGTCTACGTACAGCGCTATTCCGCTCGTAGTAAATCAGCAAGCCGCTTCCCGGTAGCAACTGAATCGCCCCTAGTTTCGTAGACATCTCCAAGCCTTAAAATGAGGCCCATTAGGAGGTGCCATGAGCAACCAGCGA
>NZ_WIVQ01000113.1:0-14361 GCF_009600545.1 Pseudomonas sp. FSL R10-1339
GCCTCCAGCTCACCCAGTGCGTCGCGGATTTGTGCGCTATCGCCGGCCTGGCGCTCAGCGCCGCTGTGCAGTCCGGAGCTCAGCTCGGCCAGGGTCCGGCTGCTGCCGGCCACTTGCTCGGCATTCAGGCGCAAGGTGCCCACCAGGTTCACCAGATAGCTGCGCAGGCGGTTTAGTGACGCCTCGATATCACGCAATTCCCGGTTGGTTTTACCCAATTGAATGTCGCGGCTGAAATCACCTTCGGCCCAGGTCGACAGCAGCGGTGCAAGGTAGGTCAGTACCCGCGCCAGTTTGCGCTGCAAGGTGTCGATCAGGAGTGCGATCAACAGGATAAGGCCAATCATCAGGCCCTGGATCAGCCGCACTTCATTCTGGATTTGCCCGTGTTCGGCGCGCACAACGGGCTCCAGCCCGGCAATGGCCTGCTGTACAGCGTTGAGCTTGAGGTGGGTGGCGGCGCTGAGCTGGCTGCGTTGTTCGATCTGATCCCGGGTGCGCTTGAGTTCTGCAGGGTAGCGGCTTAGCAGGCTGTTAAGTTCGCGCTTGAGAGCAATTCCTGCATCTTCGGCTTGGGTTGTTTCGGTGGGATCAAGGCCCATCATCGCGGCAAAATCATCGGTGCCCGAGGCACTTTTACTGCTCACGCCCAGCAGGGGCAGGGCGTCGATTTGCCTGGCCTGGAGCTCAATGCTGTCCAGCTCACGTTCCACATCGCCGGCCAGTTCACTGCGTCCGCTACTGACCAGTTTTTCGCGGGCGAGGGACAGCTTGGCCAGGTGTTGCGAGGCAGTAAACAGCAGGGGGCAGATAAGCGCGGGCCTCGTTGGAAGTGGCGTCACTGGCATATTGGCCGAGTTGTTCCAGGCCGGCGCTCAGCTCGCGTTCGGCCTGTAGCAGTAAGGCCTGGGGGTCGCCGGCCAGTTTGCCAGCGGCCAGCAGTTCGGAATTGCTGTAGGTGCTGAGGTTTTCCAGGCTGGGGCGCAGTGCATCGGCCAGTGCGGGCGGCAAAGGAGTGAGTTCGCTTTTGAGAGTGTCGAGGGCGCTGTTGGCATCACTCAGGCGCAGGGCGTCACCGCTGGCCAGGTAGTCCTCGATATTGCGTGCCACTGTGTTGTGGAACTGCTGCGAAAGGCTCAAGTAGCGTTCCATCAGCAAAAATGGGCGTTCCAGGGCCTGTTGTGACCACCACAAGGTTGCACCCAGCGCGAGGCACACGGCGACCAGCAATAGCGTGTTGAGGTTGGTTAGCAGCTTGAGGCGCATGTGGGATTTTGCCTACTACACAGTCAGAAGCGGCAAAAGTTATTGCACTTAAGTTACAGCGTTGTGACGAAAACTCGGGATCAGGGGCAAATAGTGGCAATTGGCCTTGTCTGGTGAAAGGGTTGTACCTGATTGCGCCCATTGTTCTTGGCGCGGTACAGCGCCTCATCGGCCTGGGAGGCCATTTGCAGGCTGTCGGCTTCGCCCTGCATCTGTACCACGCCTGCGCTGAAGGAGCACGACAGGTCTGCGGGCTGGGCCGGGTAGTGGATTTCGGCAAAGCGCTGGCGAATCTGATTGAGTACCTTATAGGCCGACTCTTGATCGGTGTCAGGCATCACAATCGCGAATTCCTCGCCGCCGTAGCGGCCAATAAAGTCGCTTTTGCGCAGGCGCTGCTTGAGAAGCAGCGCCAGGCTCTTGATCACCCGGTCGCCCATGGGGTGGCCGTAGCCATCGTTGACGTGCTTGAAGTGATCGAGGTCGAGCATGGCAAAGCTCAAGGGGCGGTTCTCGCGGCGGGCGCGAAAGGTGCAGTCTTCGAGCAGTTGCAGGATATGGGTGTGGTTGTACAACCCGGTCAGGCTGTCGCGCACCATCCGCGCCTTGAGATGGCGGGCGCGCACGGCACGGTTGCGTACGGTGGTGATCAGATGGCGCGGCTGGATTGGCTTGGTCAGGAAGTCATCGCCGCCCTCGCTCATGGCATCAAGCTGCTTGTCCATATCGTCTTCGGCCGACAGATAAATGATTGGCACGCTGACGTAGCGGTCGTTGTGGCGGATGACCTTGGCCAGCTCGGTGCCGGTACAGGAGGGCATGTACATGTCGAGGATGATCAGGTCTGGCTGGAAGTCTGCCAGCTCGGCCATCGCCTGGATCGGATCGATCAGGGTGCGGGTAACAATGCCTGCGCTGTTGAGCAGGCGCTCGGTGTGCAGCGCCTGGGCCCGGGAGTCGTCAATGATCAGCACTTTGTAGGGCTCATATTGGGCGACACAGGTCAGCACCTCGATTTTCTCCATCAGGCTGGAGGCTTCCAGGGTGCCGGTCAAAAACGCCTGCCCGCCTGCGCGCACCGCTGCAAGGCGGGTCGGGGTGTCGGTTTCATGCAGGCTGAAAAACAGCAGCGGCAATTTTTGCTCAAGACCGGCCTGGGCCTGGGCGGCCAGTTCAAGGCCAAAACCGGGGCTGGCAAAGTCCACGTCCATCACAATGGCGGCCGGATGACGCTCGGCCATGGCCTGACGAAATGCTGCCGGGCTGCTGATCGCCTGGGCGCTGAGCTCGAAAAACTCCAGCTGCCTGGCTAGTCGGTCGGCGCGCGGCAGGTCTTGCAGCAGGATATACACCGGCTTGCGCAGCGGTGGCAGGTTGATATTTCCCATCAAGTCGCCCTGACGCAGGCCGGTGCGTGACAGGCGCTGCATAAGGCGATTGAGTTCGGTGATGATCGAGCTGCTCAGGCGGCTCTGGTTGGCGGCCATGTCCTGCAGCGCCAGGCCGATGGCCCGCGCCAGCGCGGTATGCTCCGGTTGCTCGAAGCGCTCGGCAAAGCGCAGCAGGCGCAAATTGGCGTCGTCGAGCTCGGCCAGACCGGCAGGCGACCACTCATTGGCCTGCAGACGTTGCCAGATCTCAAGGATCTGGCGGGCCTGGTGGGTGACACGCTGGGCAAAGTGGTTTTTCAGACGCTCGCGACTGGGATCTTCTTGCTCGGTCATAACCTGGCTGCTGGGTAGGGAGGCATGCTGAAATCGAATGATGGCTCTATGCTAGCAGCTCATTGCAAATCTACGAGTTTCTCCTTGAAATTAACTGTCGGGCAGCCATATTGCCCATCACCTGTGCGCTTGTTCTATAGTGCCGGGCGTAGTGGCCCCCTGAGATAAAAAGCGTGCATGCAAGGCACGATGGGTTAGGGTTGTGGTCGAACCGTTGAATCAAGCATATGAAAGGATATAGCCATGCTGGACTGGAAAAAACGTGAGGGCACAGCCCGCGAATCGGTCAAAGAGCCCAAAATACAGTCGCGTGGCTATTTCAAGAGCATCCTGCTGAGCCGTTCCATCGCGGTGCTGGTAGGGATTTTTGTGCTGGTGAACCTGGGTCTGGGCTGGTACTGGAGCCAGGAGCCGGATCTGTTCCCGGTGCAGCAAAACGCGCAATTGGCGGCCGAAAAAGAAGGCAAGCAGATGGTGCCTGGCTTCACCACCGTCGAAACCCTCAAGACCGTGGCCGGCACATTGCTGAGCAAGCCGGGCGGTTACCTGTCCAATGACCGTTTTCCACCGGGCATTTTTCTGGACAACATCCCTAGCTGGGAATACGGCGTTCTGGTGCAGGTGCGCGACCTGACCCGCGCCCTGCGCAAAGACTTCGCCCGTTCACAGTCGCAGTCTGCGGAAGATGCCGATCTGGCCAAGGCCGAGCCGCGTTTCAACTTCGACAACAAAAGCTGGATGCTGCCGTCCAGCGAATCCGAATACCAGGAAGGCATCAATTCCCTGAGCCGTTATCAGGCACGCCTGTCTGACCCGAATCAGAAAAACGCCCTGTTCTATGCCCGCGCCGACAACCTCAACAACTGGCTGGGCGATGTCGGCACGCGTCTGGGCTCCCTGTCGCAACGCCTGTCGGCCAGCGTGGGTCGGGTCAAGCTCAACAGCGCGCTGAAAACCGAAAGCCTGCAACCGGGTCAGGTGCCGGTGGTGGATGAAGAGGTGGTAGAAACCCCGTGGATGCAGATCGACAACGTGTTCTATGAAGCCCGTGGTCAGGCCTGGGCGCTGTCACACTTGCTGCGTGCCATTGAGGTCGACTTTGCCGATGTGCTGGCGAAAAAGAACGCCACGGTCAGCGTGCGCCAGATCATTCGCGAGCTGGAAGCGGCGCAAGAACCGGTCTGGAGCCCGATGATCCTCAATGGCAGCGGCTATGGCGTGCTGGCCAACCATTCGCTGGTCATGGCCAACTATATTTCCCGCGCCAACGCGGCGGTCATGGACTTGCGTCAATTGTTGTCGCAAGGCTAAGCAATGGCCATTTCAGCCTTGGAGGCCGCACACCGTGCGGCCTCTGATGTCGAGCAAGTTGCCTGGGTGGATCGCGATGATTGCCTGCTGGGTGGTCTGCCCCGTCATGAATTGCGCGAGCGCGGCCTGATTGGACGAGGTACGTTCATTTTGCTGTTCAACTCTGCCGGGGAGCTGTGCGTGCATCAACGCACCCTGAGCAAAGCGCTGTACCCGGGGTTCTGGGATGTGGCAGCGGGCGGCATGGTCGGGGTGAATGAAACCTACGCCGAATCGGCGGCCCGTGAGTTGGCCGAAGAACTGGGTGTGAGTGGTGTGCCGCTGACGGCCCATGAGCGCTTTTACTTCGAGGCTCCGCAAAACCATCTGTGGTGCGCAGTGTTTTCAGCGGTGTGGGACGGCCCGTTGCAGGTGCAGCCCGAGGAAGTGCAGCAAGCGTGCTTTATGCCGGTGGCCGAGGCATTGCGCCTGAGTACGCAACTGGACTACTGCCCTGACTCACTGGATGCGCTCAAGCGTTATATGACCCAGGGCTGACGTTGATTCCCCCTGTGGGAGCGGGCTTGCTCGCGATTCAGTCGACCCGGTTTTTCAGTTGCACCGCTGCGATCCCATCGCGAGCAAGCCCGCTCCCACAAGTTCGTGGCTGGCGCTTTAAAAAATGCCGCCGATTGGCTATTGGGATGCAGCGATTTTGTCGTTACACTGCGCGACCTTTTTCAGGCTCAGGCGGTTTTCCCTCCTGAGTTGCGCTGCCCCTGCCAGAGTGGGGCTTCGCGGTCGGTACACCCTGGCGCAACAGCGCCAGGCACCGGCCAATTATTTGTCCTCCGAATGAGGATTGCCGGTGGCCAAAAAAGCCGCATCCTTCGCCGCCCTGGGTGGCCTGGTATTTTCCACCGACGCAGGTCGTCACTGTCCGGACTGCCGTCAGCCGGTGGACGCCTGTACCTGCAAACAAACCCTGATCCCCGAAGGTGATGGCATCGCCCGCGTGCGCCGCGAAAGCAAAGGCCGCGGCGGCAAGACGGTGACCACCATCACCGGCGTGCCGTTGGCTGAAGACGCACTTAAGGAACTGGCCACGACGTTGAAAAAACGCTGCGGCACCGGTGGCGCGTTGAAAGACGGCATCATCGAGATCCAGGGCGACCACGTCGAGCTGCTGCTGGCCGAGCTGGTCAAGCACGGTTTCAAAGCCAAGAAGTCCGGCGGCTAGCAGCCTCTGTGAAAGCCACCGCACAGCCGTTCTGGCGCCCCTCGAAGGCTGGTCAGAGCGTGCTCGCCATGGTTTTCACAGAGCCTGTTATCACCGGTTTCTAAACTCGGCGCTATTGTCAGGGTCTGACTAATCGTCACGTTCACACTTTAGACTGCGCCAGCCTGCTTTCAGGCTGGGCTATTTGACTTATTTATAGGGGACTTCGATGTCCGTACGACGCACACGCAAAGACGATGGCAGCCAATGGACAGTTGCGGACAGCCGCAGTGTTTACGGGATTCGCCATTGGGGGGCCGGGTATTTCGCGATCAATGAAGCCGGTCGCGTAGAAGTCCGTCCGAACGGCCCGAACAGCTCGCCCATCGATTTGTACGAGCAGGTCGACGAGCTGCGCAAGACCAGCGGTTTGTCCTTGCCGTTGCTGGTGCGTTTCCCGGATATCCTGCAAGACCGTGTACGCCAGCTGACCGGCGCATTCGATGCCAACATCGCGCGCCTGGAATACCAGAGCGAATACACCGCGCTGTACCCGATCAAGGTTAACCAGCAGGAAGCGGTGATCGAAAACATCATCGCTACCAAGAACGTGTCGATCGGTCTTGAAGCCGGCTCCAAGCCCGAGCTGCTGGCCGTGCTGGCCCTGGCGCCCAAGGGCGGCACCATCGTCTGCAACGGTTACAAGGACCGTGAGTTCATCCGCCTGGCGCTGATGGGCCAGAAGCTGGGTCACAACGTCTTTATCGTGATCGAGAAAGAATCCGAAGTAGACCTGGTGATCGAAGAAGCTGCCTCGCTCAAGGTCAAGCCACAGGTTGGCCTGCGCGTGCGCCTGTCGTCCCTGGCGTCGAGCAAGTGGGCTGACACCGGCGGTGAAAAATCCAAGTTCGGCCTTTCTGCTGCGCAATTGCTGTCGGTGGTTGAGCGCTTCCGTGCGGCCGGTCTGGACCAGGGCATCCGCCTGCTGCACTTCCATATGGGCTCGCAGATCGCCAACCTGGCGGACTACCAGCACGGTTTCAAGGAAGCGATCCGCTATTACGGCGAACTGCGCAACCTCGGCCTGCCGGTTGACCATATCGACGTGGGCGGCGGTCTGGGCGTGGATTACGACGGTACCCACTCGCGCAATGCCAGTTCGATCAACTACGACATGGACGATTACGCCGGTGTGGTTGTGGGTATGCTCAAAGAGTTCTGCGATGCGCAGAGCCTGCCGCACCCGCACATCTTCTCGGAAAGCGGCCGCTCGCTGACCGCCCACCACGCCATGCTGGTGGTGCAGGTGACCGACGTCGAGAAACACAACGACGACGTGCCGGTGATCGAAAACAAGGAAAGCCTGCCGGAAACCGTGCAATGGCTGGTGGACCTGCTGGGGCCGACCGACATTGAAATGGTCACCGAAACCTACTGGCGCGCCACGCACTACATGAGCGATATCGCTGCCCAGTACGCTGATGGCAAAATCACCCTGGCGGAAAAGGCCCTGGCCGAGCAGTGCTACTTCGCGGTGTGCCGTCGCCTGCACAACTCGCTGAAAGCGCGTCAGCGTTCCCACCGTCAGGTGCTGGACGAGCTCAACGACAAGCTGGCCGACAAGTACATCTGCAACTTCTCGGTGTTCCAGAGCCTGCCGGACACCTGGGCGATTGGCCAGGTACTGCCGATCCTGCCGTTGCATCGCCTCAACGAAGAGCCGCTGCGTCGCGCCGTGCTGCAAGACCTGACCTGTGACTCCGACGGCAAGATCAAGCAATACGTCGACGAGCAGAGCATCGAAACCAGCCTGCCGGTGCACGGGCTGAACGAAGGTGAAGACTACCTGCTGGGGATCTTCCTGGTGGGCGCTTACCAGGAAATCCTCGGTGACATGCACAACCTGTTCGGTGACACCGACTCGGTGAACATCTACCAGAACGAAGACGGCAGCGTGTACCACGCCGGTATCGAGACCCATGACACCATCGAAGACATGCTGCGCTACGTGCACTTGTCGCCTGAAGAGCTGATGAACCACTACCGCGACAAAGTGGCCAGCGCCAGCATCAGTGCCAAGGAGCGTACCCAGTACCTCGATGCACTGCGCCTGGGTCTGACCCGCTCGTCGTACCTGTCGAGCCACTGATCCCCACGGGCTTCAGAGCTGACCGAAAAACGCCGGCCTGTGCATTGCACGGGCCGGCGTTTTTTTTCGCCTCAGTGTCAGGCGCCGAACCACTGATTCTTGCGCTGCATCTGCCATGCATACACGCCCAGGGTCAGGCTGCGCAGCACCATAAACAGCAGGAAACTTATCCACAGCCCGTGGTTGCCATAGCCGTGCAGGACCCAGGCGGCGGGGAAGGCGATGACCACGCTGATCACCATGGCATTGCGCATTTCACGAGCGCGGGTAGCACCGATAAACAGCCCGTCAAGCAGGTAGCTCCACACTGCAATCAGCGGCAGCAGGGCCAGATAGGGCAAGTACTGGAAAGCGGTTTCGCGCACAACGGGAATATCGGTCTGCATTTGCACAAACAGATGCCCGCCGAACATAAACAGCAGCGCAAAACCCAGGCTGGCCAATAGTGACCAGCCGCAGGCCACCACCATCGAGCGGCGCAACGCCTCACGGTCGCGGGCGCCGATAGCGTGTCCGCACAGTGCCTCGACGGCGTGGGCCAGACCGTCCAGGGCATGGGCAGCCAGCAGCAGGCCATTGAGCAATAACGCATTGGCAGCCACGGTGGCATCGCCCAGGCGGGCGCCTTGCAGGGTGATGGAGAAAAACACCAGTTGCAGCATCAGGCTGCGGATAAAAATATCGCGATTGACCCCCAGTAACGGCTTCCAGTTGTGCCACATGCCCAGGGCGGCCCACACTACCTTGCCCGGATATCGACGCAGGGCACCGCGGGTCAGCCACAGGCCGAGCAGGGCGCCGCTCCATTCGGCAATCACCGAAGCCCGGGCCGAGCCTGCCACCCCCCAGTCCAGCCCGAGGACGAACCACAGGTTCAGCGCGATATTCACCAGATTGGTCGTCAGCAGGATCGCCAACGGTGCGCGGGCGTTTTGCGTGCCCAAAAACCAGCCTACCAGTGCATAACTGGCCAGTGCGGCGGGCAGGCCAAACAGCCGTGTGTGGAAGAACTCCAGAGTCAGCGCGTGCAGTTCGGTGGAGGGCTGCATCAGGCTCAGGGCCACGCCGCTAAAAGGAATCGCAATGGCCCCCAGCAGCATCGACAACAGCACGCTGAGCAACAGGCCCTGCAGCAGGATTTGCCGCAGCGCGGCGCCATCGCCGCGTCCGGCGGCCTGCGCGGCGAAGCCGGTGGTGCCCATGCGCAGAAAACCCATCATCCAGGCCAGGAAGATATACAGGCTGGCGCCCACGGCGACGGCGCCCAGTTGATGGGCGTGGGGCAAATGGCCGATGACAGTACTGTCGACCAACGCCACCAGCGGCACGGAGATATTGGACAGGATCATGGGGGCCGCCAGCGCCCACACCCGGCGATGGGTAGGACGGTCGCGCCAGTCGGCTAACAGGGAAGATGACATGCAGGCTCCTTGGGGGAGCGCGATTGTAGCCGCAAAGCCTGCCCTCACCCCAACCCTCTCCCGGAGGGCGAGGGGGCTGATCTGCGCTTTTGTCCCCTCTCCCTTCGGGAGAGGGCTAGGGTGAGGGGCTCTTGATCTTCATCCAGCTGTTATATAGTCAACCCTTAACTGCCCGGTAAACGAGTACACCATGCTGAACAAAGGACTGCTTTTGGCCTGCACGCTGGCGCTGCTGAGCGCTTGTGATTCTTCCAGCGTCGACAAACCCGCCACGCCACAGGTGGCCACGAGCCAGCCGGCTAAACCGGTACAGGACGTCAAAGTGCTGGCCGGGCGTTATGCCGGGCGCGAGTTGAGTGTGGTAGACGTCTCTGAAGTGCAGCTGGACGGGGCCAGTACCTTGTCCGTGAGTTTCTCGGTGCCCCTGGACCCGCAGCAGAACTTCACCGACAAACTGCATCTGGTGGACGCCAAAACCGGTAAGGTCGATGGCGCCTGGGAGCTATCGGACAACCTGATGGAGTTGCGCCTGCGCCACCTTGAGCCGCAGCGCAAGTTGATCCTTACCGTCGACCCCGGCCTGCGCGCCGTCAACGATGCCAAGCTCGCCGCCGAATACGTCAGTCGCCTGGAAACCCGCGACCTGCAACCCACGGTCGGCTTCGCCAGCCGTGGCAACCTGCTGCCCACGCGCCTGGCCGAAGGTCTGCCGGTGATTGCGCTGAACGTCGACAAGGTCGATGTCGAGTTCTTTCGGGTCAAACCCGAGTCGCTGCCGGCGTTTCTCAGCCAGTGGGGGCGCAACAGCAGCCTGCAAAGCTACGAAGCCAGGGATCTGCTGAATATGGCCGATCTGGTTTACAGCGGCCGTTTTGACTTGAACCCGGCGCGCAATACCCGGGAAACCCTGATCCTGCCCACGGCCGGGATCAAGCCCTTGCAGCAGCCGGGAGTTTATCTGGCGGTGATGACCGCCTCCGGCAGTTACAACTATTCGACCCCAGCCACCTTGTTTACCCTCAGCGATATCGGACTTTCGGTGCATCGCTACCAAAAGCGCCTGGATGTGTTCACCCAGGCCCTGGAAGGTGGCAGTGCACTGAGCGGCATCGATCTCGAGTTGCTTGATGGCAAGGGCAAGATGCTTGGCCAGGGCAAGACAGGCAAGGACGGGCATGCCGAGCTGGCCTTGCCACCCAAGGCCGAAGTGCTGCTGGCGCGCCAGGGCGACCAGACCAGCCTGTTGCGCTTGAACACGGCGGCGCTGGATCTGGCCGAATTCGATATTGGCGGCCCGCAGGCGCATCCGTTGCAGTTCTTTGTATTTGGCCCCCGTGATCTGTATCGCCCCGGCGAAACCGTGCTGCTCAATGCCTTGCTGCGCGACCGCGACGGCAACCCGGTCAAGCCGCAGCCGGTCAGCGTCGAGGTGCGTCGCCCGGACGAGCAGGTGAGCCGCAAGTTCGTCTGGACGCCGGATGCTTCCGGTCTGTATCAGTACCCGCTGCAACTGGCCGCCGAAGCGCCGACCGGGCGCTGGCAGCTGGTGTTCGACTTTGGTGACGGCAAGCCGCAGCTGTACGAGTTTTTGGTCGAGGACTTTTTACCCGAGCGCATGGCACTTGAACTCAAGGGCAGCGATACCCCGCTGAGCCCCGGGCAAACCGCTGAAATCCAGGTTGCCGGGCGTTACCTGTACGGTGCTCCGGCAGCCGGTAACCGCTTGAGCGGGCAGGTCTATGTGCGGCCATTGCGCGAGGCGGTCAGTGCCTTGCCGGGCTATCAGTTCGGTTCGGTGACAGAACCGGAGCTGACCCAGGATCTGGAGCTGGACGAAAGCGTGCTCAACGCCGATGGCAAGCAAACCCTCAGCATCGACAGCCAGTGGAGCGATGCCAAATCGCCGCTGCAACTGATTGTGCAGGCCAGTTTGCAGGAGTCGGGCGGGCGCCCGATTACCCGTCGCCTGGTGCAGCCGGTATGGCCGGCAGACCGTCTGCCGGGGCTGCGTGGCCTGTTTGACGGTGCTGAAACCGATGGCGACGGCCCGGTTGAGTTCGAGCTGCTGGTTGCTGACAGCCAGGGCAACAAACTGGCGGCCGACAACCTCAAGGTGCGTCTGGTGCGTGAACGCCGCGATTACTACTGGAACTACTCGGACAACGACGGCTGGAGTTATCACTACAACGAGAAGTTTCTGAACCTCAACGAAGAGACCCTCAGCCTCAAGGCGGGCGAAACCGCCAAGGTCAGCTTTCCGGTGGAGTGGGGCCCTTACCGCGTAGAGGTTGAAGACCCGCAAACCGGCTTGATCAGCAGCCTGCGCTTCTGGGCCGGTTATCGTGCCCAGGACAACGCCGAAGGCGGTGCCGTGCGCCCCGACCAGGTCAAGCTGGCGCTGGACAAGGCGGCCTATGCCGATGGCGACACGGCCAAGGTCACGGTCACGCCACCTGCGGCTGGCAAGGGCTACTTGCTGGTTGAAGGCAGCGATGGCCCGTTGTGGTGGCAGGAAATCGAAGTGCCGGCCGAGGGCAAGGCCTACGAAATCAGACTCGACCCGAGCTGGGCCCGGCATGACTTGTATATCAGTGCACTGGTGATCCGCCCCGGTGAGCGCAAGACCAATATCACTCCCAAGCGTGCTGTAGGGGTGCTGCACCTGCCCATCGATCGCAGCCAGCGCAAGTTGGCTCTTACGCTGGATGCCCCTGAAAAAATGCGTCCCAAGCAACCTCTGACGGTGAAGCTCTCTGCTAAAAATGCCGATGGCAGCATTCCCAAACAGGCCCATGTACTGCTGGCTGCCGTGGATGTGGGCGTGCTCAATATCACTGAGTACCCGACCCCCGACCCGTTCGCCAGCCTGTTCGGGCGCAAGGCCTATGGGGCGGATCAGCTGGATATTTACGGGCAGTTGATTGAGGCCGGGCAGGGCCGTCTGGCCAGCCTGGCGTTCGGCGGCGATGCGGCACTGGCCAAGGGCGGCAAGCGACCTGCCACCAGTGTCACCATCGTGGCGCTGCAAAGCGCACCGGTGACGCTCAACGAGCAGGGCGAAGGTGAAGTCAGTGTGGATATCCCTGACTTTAACGGCGAGTTGCGCTTGATGGCACAAGCCTGGACCGACGATCGCTACGGCATGGCCGAGGCCAGAACCGTGGTCGCTGCACCATTGGTGGCCGAGCTGGCTGCGCCGCGCTTTCTGGCCGGTGGCGACGAGACGCGGCTGGCGCTGGACCTGTCCAACCTCACCGACAAGCCGCAAACGCTGCACGTGAACCTTAACACCGAGGGGCAACTGAGCCTGCTGGGTGACGCGACACAGAGCCTGACACTCAGCCCCGGCCAGCGCAGTACCTTGCAGGTTCCGGTCAAGGCGCTGGGCGGGTATGGCACCGGTGTGGTCAAGGTGACGGTCAATGGTCTGGACCTGCCGGGTGAAACCCTGGCGCCGTTCACCCGCGAATGGACGTTGGGGGTGCGCCCGGCGTATCCAGCATTGCTAAAGCATTACCGTGCTGTGCTCAACGACCAGCCCTGGAGCCTGCCCGAGGGCGAGCTGCAAGCCTTTGAACCGGCCGGGCGTGAAGCCTTGCTCAGCTTGTCGAGCCGCCCGCCGCTGAATCTTGGCGAGCAGATTCGTGCGCTCAAGGCTTACCCGTATGGCTGTTCCGAGCAAACCACCAGCGGCCTGTACCCGGCTCTGTATGCCGATGCAGCCCTGCTCAAACGCCTGGGCCTTGAAGGCGAGCCGGACACCGAGCGCAAACGCAAAATCGAGTTGGGTATCGAGCGCCTGCTGGGCATGCAGCGCTACAACGGCAGTTTTGGCCTGTGGGGCGCGGACGGTCAGGAAGAGTACTGGCTCACGGCCTATATCACCGACTTCCTGCTGCGCGCCCGCGATCAAGGCTACGCGGTACCTCCTGAGGCGCTGAAAAAGGCCAGCGAGCGGTTGCTGCGTTATGTGCAGGAACGCAACCTGATCGAGGCCGACTACAGCGACAACCTCGACCACACCCGCTTTGCCGTACAGGCCTATGCAGCGCTGGTCCTGGCCCGAAGCCAACAGGCGCCGCTGGGTGCGCTGCGCAGCATTTTTGAGCGCCGCAGCGATGCCCGTTCCGGTTTGCCTCTGGTGCAGTTGGCCATTGCCCTGCAGAAAATGGGCGATCAACCGCGCGCCGATCAAGCGTTGGTGGCGGGGTTGGCGGCGAAGCGCAAGGCTGATCAATGGCTGGGCGACTACGGCAGCCCGCTGCGCGATCAGGCGTTGATTCTGGCCTTGCTGGAAGAGAACAACCTGATGAGTGGTCAGCGTGAACAGCGACTGTTCGACCTGTCCGATCAACTGGCGGCGAGTCAGTGGCTGTCGACCCAGGAACGCAATTCACTGTTCCTCGCCGGTCGCGATTTGCTGGGCAAGCCTGAGGCCAGCTGGAGTGCGCAACTCACCAGTGGCGATCAGACCCGCGAGCTGAACAACGCCCGCTCAGGGCTCAAGCTCGACGGGCCGCTGCTAGCTTCGCCCCTGAGCCTGCGTAACGCAGGCAGCGCGCCGATTTATCAACAGCTGACGATTTCGGGTTATCCACAGCACGCCCCAGCGGCGGGCGGCGAAAACATGAGCATTCGCCGCGACTACCTGGGTATGAACGGTGAGCCGCTTGATCTCAAGGCGCTGAAAAGTGGTGATCTGGTGCTGGTGCATCTGGCCGTGACGGCCAAGCAGCAAGTGCCTGATGCGCTGGTGGTGGATTTGCTGCCGGCAGGCCTGGAGCTGGAAAACCAGAACCTGGGGCAGAGCGCGGCCAGCCTTGAAAACGCCAGTACTCAAGTGAAGCAATGGCGCGAGTCGATGCAGAACGCCAGCGTGCAGCATCAGGAGTATCGGGATGATCGTTATGTGGCGGCAGTCAAACTGGATGGCTACGGGACCACGCACCTGCTGTACCTGGCCCGTGCAGTGACTCCGGGTACCTACCGGGTACCGCCGCCGCAAGTGGAGTCGATGTACCGGCCCAACTGGCAGGCCGTGGGTGAGGCGGCGGGGGAGATGGTGATCAAGGGGCGTTAGGTCTGTGGCCGCGGTAGGGTTTAGCAGGTACACCGGGTACATATCCGGCATTCGCGTTTAAACGGGATATTGGTTTCGCCCTTACGGCGAGTCACTTTTTCCAGACGCCGAAAAAGTAACCAAAAAGGCTTGCCCCCTGGCGTACGGCCTTCGCTGCGCTCAGGTTCCCTCGCTCCGGTCCCGCTCCGTGGGCACGCCGCCACGGGCCATCC